>DATMSL010000862.1:0-2294 GCA_035565435.1 Dyadobacter sp.
CATACTGTCTGAACCTCTTTTGTAAAGCCTTTAACCAATCTATTCAGTCCCTTAACCATTATGATAAACCGCAGAGATTTAATCAAGCATCTGTCCACAGTTCCCCTCCTGGGCGGATTCCTGGGCAATGGCACCGCCGAAGCGGCCGGCCTGCTGGCCAAAGCTCCCGTTCGTAATCTCGCCAAAGAACTCGGCATTCGTACTTTTATTAATGCAGCGGGTACCTACACAATGATGACCGGTTCGCTTATGCAGGACGAGGTGGTGACGACGATCCAGGGCGCGGCAAAGGAGTTTATGATGCTCGATGAAGTCCAGACCAAGGTTGGCGAGAAAATCGCGGCGATTACCCACGCCGAATCGGCGGTGGTGACTGCCGGATGCTTCTCGGCACTAACACTCGGCCTCGCAGGCGTGCTTACGGGCATGGACCAAAAGAAAGTGGAGGCGCTTCCGCATTTAGAAGGTACCGGTATGAAGTCCGAGGTGATCATTCAGAAGGGCCATAATATCGGCTATTCGCATGCATTGACCAACACCGGCTGCAAAATCGTGCAGGTTGAAACGGCAGAAGAGTTGCAGAAGGCCATTAATGAAAAGACCGCATTGATGTGGTTCCTTCATATTCAGTCCGATAAAGGGCAAATTAAGCACGAACAATGGATCGAAATCGCCAGAAAGAACGGCATACCTACCATGATCGACATGGCTGCCGACGTGCCGCCGGTTGAAAACCTTTGGCGTTTCAACGACCTGGGCTTCGACCTCGTGTGCGTATCAGGCGGGAAAGCAATGCGCGGACCGCAAAGCGCGGGTATCCTCATGGGTAAAAAGAAGTACATCGACGCTGCGCGCCTCAGTATGCCGCCGCGTGGCTCGACCATCGGCCGCGGCATGAAAGTGAATAAAGAAGAGATCCTCGGCATGTATGTCGCCCTCGATAATTTCGTAAAGATGGATCACAAAAAAGAGTGGAAAATATGGGAAGACCGCGTGGCGACCATCGAGAATGCTGTAAAAAGTGTAAAAGGGGTCGCAACTGAGGTAACCGTTCCTGAATTGGGTAACCACACCCCCACATTGAAGGTATCATGGGATGCCGCCAAAGTGAGCCTGCCTGTGAAAGCATTACAGGAAAGCTTACGAAAAGGCAACCCGTCGATCGAGGTAATGTCCGGCGAAAACAATTCGCTGACCATTACAACCTGGATGCTCAAACCGGGCGAGGAGAAAATCGTGGCATCCAGACTGAAAGAAGAACTGTCGAAAGCAGTTGTTTAAATATGTACAGTACCATTTAACTCTTCCTAAACCCAAACCTTTTTCAAAAGTAAAATGCAACACAGGTCTATCCTTTTCACTCTTCTGGCATGTCTGCTCGGTGTGGCTTCCCATGCCCAGACGTACAGCGTACTGATCAAAGGCGGCACGGTGATCGACCCGAAGAACAATATCAATCAGGTGATGGATATCGGTATTTTCGAAGGGAAGATTAAAAAAGTGGCGAAGGATATCGATCCGAAGGAGGCCCGCCAGGTGGTGGATGCCAAAGGGATGTATGTCACACCCGGATTGATCGATATCCATGGACACGTGTTTTTTGGTACCGAGCCAAACCATTACCTCAGTAATGGTTTGGTGGCGTTACCACCCGACGGCTTCACCTTCCGCGTAGGCGTGACGACAATCGTCGACGCGGGCGGTGCAGGCTGGGATTCCTTTTCAGAGTTTAAGAATAATGTGATTTTCAATTCCAAAACCCGTGTACTCTCATTCCTGAATATCGTGGGACAGGGCATGCGCGGCGGAAACTGGGAGCAGGACACCGCCGATATGGATCCAAACCTGGCCGCTGGCGTCGCCATCAAAAACCGCAACGACGTGGTGGGTTTCAAAGTGGCGCATTTTCAGGGTAAAGACTGGAAACCGGTGGATAATGCGGTGGAAGCCGGTAAATTAGCCAATATGCCCGTTATGGTAGATTTCGGAGGCAGCACACCTCCCCTTCCGCTCGAAGAGCTGTTCATGAAACACCTTCGCCCGGGCGACATTTATACACACGCATACACATTGCTCGAAGGGAATATCAGAGAAACCATTGTGGACGAAGCGACGCAGAAAGTGAAACCTTTCGCGATCGAGGCACGCAAGAGAGGGATTGTTTTTGATGTGGGTTACGGCGGCGCGAGCTTCAACTATTCACAGGCGATACCGGCCATGAAAGCCGGTTTTTACCCGACTACCATTAGTACCGACCTTCATACCGGCAGCATGAACGGCTCGATGAAGGATAT
>DATMSL010000863.1:0-15125 GCA_035565435.1 Dyadobacter sp.
TTCCATTTTGGGCTGATTTTTGCAGCTAAAAGATCACCACAATCTTGACCCCGAAATCCTGATGAGAGTTATCTTTTTTTTGATTTTGACAGTTTATATCGGCTTGTACCAGCCGTCATACGGGCAGGGAAATGCCCAGACGGAAAGCAGGTACCGGTCGGCCCTGGCAGATTACAAACAAGGTAAATACGCGGTGGCGATGGAGAAGTTCTATCCCATGACGAGCGTGAATGCGAAAACGGCCTATTCGCCCTATGCGCATTATTATTATGCATTGAGCGCCTACCAGCTGAAACGTTACAAGGATGCCAAGCCTATGCTGCTGCAATTGCAGAGCCGGTATCCGGGTTGGAATAAAATCAACGACGTGTATTATCTGCTGGGCGCTGTAAGCTTCGCTAACGGGCAGATCAACGACGGCCTCGATCAGCTGGCGAGGATTAAGGAATCTTCCCTGAACAAGGATGTGCAGGCATTGAAGCAGCACTATTTGGGCGGGATCAAAGATTTTCTAAAACTGAAAGAGCTCCAAAAGCAATATCCCTCCGACCGTGACATTGCATTGATGGTGTACCAATCCATTCAATCCGCGCGCACACCTGCGCAAGGGGATTTGACCTACGCCGAGCAGCTGGACAAGCAATTCAAATTCCGCAAAAATGAAAAGGCCGAGGAGGCGCCGAAACGCAGCACGCCGAAGTCGGATACGCAATGGACGAAGGGATATCTGGATGTGGCGGTATTGCTGCCGTTCCGGCTGGAGGAGTTCCATACTTCCAAACGCCGCTCGAATCAGTTCGCTTACGATTATTACCTGGGCCTGACGATTGCCAAAGAACAGCTTCAAGCGGAGGGAATCACTGTTAACCTGTGGGCTTACGACGTTAGCAACGATGCCAAAAGCATGCAGGCCATTGCCGATAACAAGAACTTCCAGCTTTCGGACATGGTGATTGGGCCATTGTATGCCGGTAGTTTCGATGTAGCGGCGGATTTTGTTTCCGGCAGTAATGCCATTATGCTCAACCCGCTCTCGACCGACGCGAGCTTGCTGAAAAGCGGTAATATTTACCTCGGACACCCTTCCATTACCTACCAAACCCAGAGAGCCGCACAATGGATGCGTACCCTTTCGCCAGGCCTTAACACCGTAATTTACTACGGCAACACTGCCAAGGATTCGGCCATGGCGGCTTCATATGCTGCCGAATGGAAGGCCAAAGGGGGGAAGGTAATGTCGATTACCCACATTCAGCCCGACCGCGAGTCGCTGGAAAGCAAGGTACCTTCATTTGAAACCAATAAACCGGCGCATGTCGCATTGTTTTCATCGGACGGGGAGTCGGGCGGGAACCTGATCGAAGTTTTAAACGGCCGCAAATTGAACACACTGCCTGTCCTGGCGACTTCGACGAGCTTCAATACCCAGCAAGCCCGATTGTCGCGCTATGGTATGCGACTAACATTGATCGATGCCGATTATGTAGATCGCGAGAAGGAGACGATCCGCATATTCCAGAAGAATTATTATACCAAAACCAGTACTTTCCCTTCGGTGTATTCTTACCAGGGCTACGACCAGCTGCTTTTCTTCGCGCGGATGCTTTCCAAATACAAGGACAAGCTTCCTGCTGGTCTGCAATCGCGGAAATTCGGTAGTGAGGAATACTTGCTCTCGGGCTTTGATTATACCAAAGCGAATGAAAACCAGATTACGCCTGTCCTGAAATACAACGGTTCCAAATGGGTGCCGGTGGACAGATAATAGCAACCTTTTTTAACAGAATGAATACTTCAACCAGCCAGCAACTTTTCGAAAAAGCACAAAATTATATTCCCGGTGGGGTGAATTCGCCCGTACGCGCATTCCGCGCGGTAGGCGGTACTCCGCTGTTTATCAAGTCGGCCAAAGGTCCTTACATCTATGACGAAGACGGTAATGAATACATTGAGCTGATCAACTCCTGGGGGCCGATGATCCTCGGGCACGGGCACGAATTGATCCAGAAAGCTGTTTCCGATGCTATCCAGCATTCTTTCTCTTTCGGCGCGCCTACGCGCAGGGAAGTGGAGATTGCGGAACTGATCGTATCCATGGTTCCTTCGATCGAGAAAGTGCGGATGGTCAACTCCGGTACCGAAGCCACGATGTCGGCCATACGCGTGGCGCGCGGGTACACGGGGCGCGATAAGATCATCAAGTTTGAAGGCTGCTACCACGGTCATGGCGACAGCTTCCTCATTGCAGCCGGCAGCGGTGCAGTTACTTTCGGCACGCCGGACAGTCCGGGCGTTACAAAAGGCGTCGCCAACGACACGTTAACCGCCCCTTACAACGACCTCGAAGCCGTGCAGCAGCTCGTTGACGCCAACAAAGGCCAGATCGCCGCGTTGATCCTCGAACCGGTTGTAGGCAATATGGGCTGCGTGCTTCCGAAACAGGGCTTCTTGGAAGGTTTACGCCGCATTTGTGATGAAGAAGGCATTGTGCTGATCCTCGACGAAGTCATGACCGGCTTCCGTCTTTCTAAGGGTGGAGCGCAGGAAAGGTTCGGAATTACACCGGATTTAACAACGTTAGGAAAAATAATAGGTGGAGGAATGCCCGTTGGCGCCTACGGCGGTAGGGCGGAGATTATGAACTACGTTTCACCTGCTGGCCCGGTTTACCAGGCGGGTACGCTTTCCGGTAACCCAATCGCGATGGCGGCAGGATACACAATGCTCACTTATTTGAATGAGCATCCGGAAGTTTATACCCAACTGGAAAATGCAGGTAACAAGCTCGCAGCCGGTTTCCGCGGGTCGATGGAGAAGTTAGGTTTGAAATACACATTGAACCACATCGGTTCCATGTATACGCTGTTCTTCACACCGAATGCGGTGACCGATTTCCCATCGGCCAAGTCTTCGGATTTGCCGCTTTTCGGCAAGTATTTCCACGCCATGCTCAACCGCGGTATTTACATGGGGCCAAGCCAGTTTGAAGCGATGTTCTTGTCGACGGCGCTCACGGACGAGCATTTAGAGCGGATTATTGCAGCGAATGAAGAGGCGCTGGCGGAGATAACAGCCTAATCGCGTAGCGATGTAATATTGGTAGCATTTGAAAGATGAAGCAGATTGTAAAATCCCGTCAGGGATGCAACAACAACGCCGGGCGCGCCAGGCAAACGTTTTGTTGTTACACGCCCAGGGGCATTTCAAAAGTCGGTGTTGATGATCTCGAGCTACCAATATTACATGCCTAACGGCATTCAGCCACCCACCATTCACTCATTCCCCGTTCCACGGCGGCTCATTCACTCATTCACTCATTCAATCATTCAAAATTGAACCCGCGCCGTTACTCGATCATCATCCCCGTTTACAACCGCCCCGACGAGTTGGAAGAACTGCTGACGTGCCTCGCACAGCAGACTTACCGCAATTTTGAAGTTGTAATTGTCGAAGACGGCTCCAAAATCAAAGCGGATGCGGTGGTAGCCTCTTTCGCCGACAAGCTCGACATCCATTACCATTATAAGGAAAACGGCGGCCAGGGCTTTGCGCGTAACCACGGTTTTGAGCGTGCAGCGGGCGACTATTTCATATTGTTGGATTCGGATGCATTGATTGAGCCGGACTATCTCTCGATCGTCGAAAACCGGCTGAATACCGGTTATGTAGACCTCTACGGAGGCCCGGACACGGACCATCCTTCGTTTACGCCCATCCAGAAGGCCATTAGTTACTCGATGACGTCGGTATTTACCACCGGCGGTATTCGGGGAAAGAAGAACAACATGGGCGGCACATTCCACCCGCGGAGCTTCAATATGGGCCTCTCGCGTAAGGTGTGGGAGCGTACGGGTGGGTTCCTCACGAGCCGGATGGGCGAGGATATCCTGTTCAGTATTGCAGCGTTGCGGCTCGGTTTCAAATCTGCATTGATTCCCGAAGCATTCATTTATCACAAACGCCGCACGCAGTTCGGGGCGTTTTTCAGGCAGCTGAAATTCTTCGGCCGCGCGCGCATCAATATTGCCCGCTATTACCCCGACGAGCTGAAACTCGTGCATACGTTCCCGTTACTGTTCACGCTCGGCGTTTGCAGCATTCCGGTATGGTACTTCATTTTCCAGCCGTTCTTCTACCTCGGATTGTGGTTTCTGGGCATTTACGTTGCGTTGCTTTTCATTGATGCATTGCGCAAAACCAAAAGTGTAGAAGTGGCATTCCTGAGCATTGGGGCTGCATTTGTGCAGCTTTTCGGCTACGGGATTGGCTTTGTACAGGAAGGTTGGAAGCGGCTTTGGGAAAATAAATCACATCGGGAGACGGGGGCGGCGATTGAGTATCCGTCGTGACCTGGTCAGATGTTGTCAAGGGTAGCAGGGAGGAGTAGTCATTGATTGTCAGGTATTGTCAAGGGCAGCAGGGAGGAGTAGTCATTGATTGTCAGGTGTTGTCAATGGTGGCAGGGAGGAGTAGTCATTGATTGTCAGGTGTTGTCAATGGTGGCAGGGAGGAGTAGTCATTGATTGTCAGGTGTTGTCAAGGGTAGCAGGGAGGAGTAGTCATTGATTGTAGGTGTGGTCAAGGGTAATAGAGAGAAGCAGTCATTGATTGTCAGGTGTGGTCAGGGTTTGTCAGAATAGTCAAAAGTATAAAACAAAAGGGGACTATCTCATTAACTGTGTAAACTTCCAATCGAGGCTGTTCAGAGCTTAAAGCCTGACCCTATCTTCAAAAATAGTTAAAAACTGATTCAGGATCATGCCCCAATTCCGAATGGGCATAGTCCATTTTTTAGAAGCCTCTCTGAGGGCCAGATAGACAGACTTCAATACCGCATCGTCATTGGGAAAGGAGAGCTTGTTTTTGGTGTATTTCCTAATTTTCCCATTCAGGTTCTCGATCAAGTTAGTGGTGTAAATAATCTGCCGGATTTCCAATGGAAAATCAAAAAACACGGTCAGTTCATCCCAATTCAGTCGCCAGCTTTTGATGGCGTATGAGTATTTGTTATTCCATTTCGATTCGAGACTTTCTAATGCGGCCAGGGCAGCCTGCCTGGTGGGAGCAGCATAAATATCCTTCATATCGCGGCTGAACTCCTTTTTGTCTTTCCAGACTACATATCGGCAGCTGTTTCTGATCTGATGAACCACGCAAATCTGAGTTGCCGATTCAGGGAATACGGACCGGATTGTTTGTGTGAAGCCGTTGAGATTGTCAGTGGCTGTGATCAGGATGTCCTGCAATCCGCGGGCTTTCATATCGGTGAGCACGCTCATCCAGTATGCCGCAGACTCGTTTTTACCCAGCCACATGCCCAAAATCTCCTTGTAGCCATCCCGTTTGAGGCCGACGGCGATGTAGATTGTCTTATTAACAACCTTGCTGTTTTCGCGTACTTTAAAAACGATTCCATCCATCCAGACGATCAGGTAGACTGGCTCCAAAGGCCGGTTTTGCCAGCTGACGATATCTTCGGCTATGCGGGATGTAATGCGGCTGATCGTGGAGGCGGAAACGTCAAAGTTGTAAACGTCCTTGATTTGCTCCTCGATGTCAGCAACGCTCATTCCTTTGGCGTAAAGCGAGACGATCACTTCCTCGATGCCATCGACCATATTCTCCCGCTTGGGTACGATCATAGGACTGAAGCTGGCGTCGCGATCACGCGGAACGCTAATCTCTGATTCGCCATAGCTGGTCCTGATCTTCTTTTTGCCATAGCCATTACGCGAATTGCTGTTGGTAGACTGCTCGTGCTTATCATAGCCTAAATGCCCGTCCAACTCACCTTCGAGCATTTTCTCGATGCCCCGCTTCTGCAACTGGCCCAGGAAGTCATTGAGCGCATCGCGGCTCTTGAATTGCTTTAAAAAATCATCGGTTAAAAGGTCCTCTGGTCTCATAAACTGCGTTTTGTTAAAAATAAAAAATCGGGATCATTAACCCCGATTTTCACTTACACAGTTTTTGAGATAGTGTCTTTTCGAAATACACCATTCGAATCGATTGCTACCAATGTTAAATCGCTATGCGATTCCGGTGGTATTTTTATCTCAACCCATCGTCCTGCCCCGTTACGCCCGACAATCCCTGTCAATCTTTTTAACCAATCCTGACAATCCCTGACTACACTTGACCACCCCCTGACAAAAAACCAACCACACTTCTTTTGTACAAACTATCTCAATTTTGACCTATTTTGCAGCCCGACTTACAGTACCTGACAATCCCTGACTACACTTGACAATCCCTGACCACCACCTGACCCTATCCGACCCGATGCCCTTCCCTTACCGTTTCTACGCCGCGCTGTTCTGCGCATTACTACTGCTACACCGTTCCCATGCGCAAACGGTTTCCGTGGTCGATGTGGGTATTCATCCGGATACTTATGAAAACGTCACTGTCCGCATTCAGCAGGTCATCGACGAGGCGATCCGCACAGGGAAAACAATCCTGACATTCCCGAACGGCCGGTACGATTTCTGGCCTGATGGCGCTATCCGCGAAAAGTATTTTATTTCCAATACCTCCACCGAAAAGGAGGACTCACTTAAAATCAGGACGGTCGGGATGCTCTTTCGCAATGCGAAGAACCTGACAATCGACGGCAACGGTGCATTGTTTGTGTTTCATGGCAAAATGACGACGATCGTGCTGGAACATTGCGAAAACGTGAAGCTTCAAAATATACACATCGATTTTGAGCGGCCGACCATGTCGGAAATGCGGTATGCGAATGTTTCCGATGGCGAAGTTGAACTGGCTATCCAGCGCGATGCCCGCTACGCAATCCGCGACGGCAAGCTGGAATTTTTTGGAGAAGGCTGGAAAACGACGCATTTCCACGCCGTAGAGTTTGATACCACCTTGAAAACCATGCGTTACAGCGACTGGAAACCTTATGCGAATGCACAGGCGAGGGAGGTCGTCCCGCGCCGGGTGCGTTTCAACACCAGCGTTACGCCCAAACGAGGTAACATTCTCACTGTCCGCGACATTATCCGCGACCAGGTCGGAATGCATATCCGCGAATGTAAAAATGTGACGCTCGAAGATGTTGGCATGCATTATATGCACGGCCTGGGCATTGTAAGCCAGTACACCGAAAACGTGACCATGCGCCGCGTCACTTGCGCGCCGAGGCCGGAAACTGGCCGCATTATCGCCTCGTCTGCTGATTTTATGCATTTTTCTGGATGCCGCGGTAAAGTTACCGTCGAGGATTGCCGGTTCTCCGGGGCGCACGATGACCCGATCAACGTGCATGGGACCAACCTGCGCATTGTCGGCCGGCCCGACGCAACTTCGCTCAAAGTGCGGTTTATGCACGGGCAGAGCTACGGTTTCAATGCATTTTTTTCCAAAGATACGGTGGCATTCGTGCACTCGGCTTCTATGGAGCGGTTTGCCAATGGGGTGGTCAAAACGGTTGAGCGTTTGAACGACCGGGAGATACTGCTTACCTTCGAGAAGCCTGTTCCGGTGGCGTTGGAAGATCACGATTGTGTCGAAAATATGACCTGGACACCGGAAGTCCTCATTCGGCGCAACTATTTTACCCGCACCAACACCCGCGGCGTGCTGCTCACGACCCCGCGCAAGGCCGTGATCGAAAACAATACCTTTTTCCGTACCGGCATGAGCGCCGTACTCATCGAGGCGGATGCGGAGGGGTGGTACGAATCGGGTCCGGTGCGGGATGTTACAATCCGCAATAATGAGTTCATCGACTGTGCCTACCAGGGAGGGCCGGGTAATGCGGTAATCGCCATTAACCCGTCCAACAAAGTCGCCGACGTCAAAAAGCCGGTTCATTTCAATGTCCGGATTGAGGGGAATACTTTTAATACATTTGACTATCCTGTGCTGTTCGCCAAAAGTACCCGCGGGTTGGTTTTTGGTAACAACCGGATCGTCCGCACGACGGAGCTCAACCCGCAGTCGCGCAACCATAATATGTTCTGGTTCAATGGTTGTTCAGAGGTGGAAGTTTCGGGTTTAAAGCTGGAAGGAGAGGTGCTTGGCAAGAATATCAAGCTGGAAAACATGCCGAAAAGCAATATAAAGGTTACCGGCTCGCCAAAGTTGACGATTGAATAGTGTCGGCGATTGGCAAAAAGCCCATTTTTTAATTCAAAAACGGCATCTAATTTTACCATTATTTGCCAAAACCCCAGTGATGAAAACATTTCTCGGACTACTCGTTTGTTCTGTTACCGCGTTCAGCCCGCTGCAAGCGCAGCCTGATCCCAAACCTAAACCTGCACCATTGTCGCTCTGGTACGACCAGCCTGCCAAAGAATGGATGACCCAGGCATTGCCGATCGGTAATGGACACGTAGGGGCCATGTTTTTTGGCGGAACGGACGAGGAGCGCATTCAGTTTTCGGAAGGCAGCTTGTGGGCAGGTGGTAAGGGTGCCAATGCTGAGTATAATTTTGGTTTAAAAAAAGAGGCTTACAAACATCTACCACAGGTACGCGAGCTGCTCGCCGCGGGAAAAATGAAGGAGGCCCATGCGTTGGCGAACAAGGAGCTGACGGGCGTTATTCATGAAAAAAAGGAGAATACGCCGTCTTCCGATTTCGGCGCGCAACAGACAGTAGGGGACCTATTCATTCAATTACCAACCAAAGGCGCGGTGGAGCATTACCGCCGCGAGCTGAATATCTCGGATGCATTGGGTAAGGTGAGCTACGACGCAGGCGGTACCCATTTTGAAAGGACTTATTTCGGTAACTATCCTTCGAAGGCGATGGTGTACAGATTCACCTCTTCAACGCCTGAAACCTATTCCATTCGTTTCGAATCGCCTCATGCCAAAGATTATGAGCAGTTTGTCCAAAACCAGTACACATTCGGCGGGCATTTGAAGGATAACCACCAGGAGTTCGAAACCGTTTACCGTATTGATACCGATGGCAAAACGGCTTTCAGCAATGGCGTGCTGACGGTTACCGGTGCCAAGTCCATTGTCCTGGTCCACACAGTGGCTACGGATTATGTGATGAAATTCCCTGATTACAAAGGGAATGACTACAAAAAGGCCAATGCCGCGACCATGGTCAGGGTGGCCGGTAAAAACTACGCCGCATTGCTCGCTGAGCAGCAAAAGGATTACCACGGCTTGTTCGACCGGGTGTCGTTGACGCTGGGCAGTGCCGCCGCACCCGCACTTCCTACCGACCAGCGCCAAAAGGCCTATTCGGCCGGCCAGTCCGACACCCGTCTGGAAGAGTTGTATTTTCAATACGGGCGTTACCTGATGATCTCGTCGACGCGCCCGGGCACCATGCCCATGAGCTTGCAGGGCAAATGGAACGACAGTACCAACCCGCCCTGGGCGAACGACTACCACACGAATATCAATGTACAAATGCTTTACTGGCCTGCCGAGGCGACTAACCTTTCGGAATGCCATTTGCCGCTGATGGATTTTACGCAGTCGATCGTGGAGCCGGGCCGGTTGGCAGCGAAGGAGTTTTTCAATGCCAAAGGGTGGATCGTGAACACGATGCTGAACGCCTATGGTTATACTTCGCCGGGCTGGGATTTCCCGTGGGGCTTCTTCCCGGGTGGTGCGGCATGGCTTTGCCAGCATTTGTGGGAGCATTATGCATTTACCAATGACAAAGTATTCCTGAAAAATACAGCCTATCCGGTTATGAAAGAGGCTTCGGAGTTCTGGATGGATTACCTGAGCAGCGACGGCAAAGGTCATCTTGTATCCTCGCCATCGTATTCGCCTGAGCACGGAGGGATTTCCTCCGGCGCTACTATGGACCACGAAATGGCCTGGGACGTGCTGAATAACACTGCCGAAGCCGCAGCATTGCTGGGCATCGACGTCGATTTCGCGCAAAAGGCCCGCGCTACCCGCGATAAGATATTGCCGTTGCAGATCGGCCGCTGGAAACAGTTGCAGGAATGGCGCGAGGACGTCGACGACTCCACCAGCCACCACCGCCATGTTTCGCACCTGTATGCGCTGCATCCCGGCAAGCAGATTTCCATTTCACAAACCCCGGCCGAAGCCGCAGCCGCACGCGTGAGCCTCAATGCCCGCGGCGACGATGGCACGGGCTGGTCGCTGGCCTGGAAAGTGAACTTCTGGGCGCGCTTGCAGGACGGTAACCGTGCGCACAAGCTGTTCAAAAGTGTACTCAGGCCCGTAGCCGACCAGGGGACCAATATGGCCGACGGCGGCGGTTCTTATGCCAACCTTCTTTGCGCCCACCCACCATTCCAGCTCGACGGCAACATGGGCTCCACCGCCGGTGTTGCTGAAATGCTCCTTCAATCGCAAACGGGCGTGATTGAACTCCTCCCCGCATTACCCGACGCCTGGGCTACCGGTTCTGTCAAAGGTCTGAAAGCACGTGGTAATGTAACGGTTGACGAAGTTTGGGAGAATGGTAAATTAAAATCTGTGACACTGCTTTCGCCCAATGCGCAGAAACGCACATTGAAATACGGAAATAAAACGATCAACGCAGAGCTAGCGGGCGGGAAAGCAAAAACATGGAGTGCAGGTGATTTTAAATAAAAATTGTTTTCAAAATGTGATGCATAGGCGCAGCCCCAAAACCGCGTAGCGATGTAATATCGATAGCCCTCGCCGTGCATAAAATACACTTTGAAATGTGGTGAGGCATGTCACAACAATGCTCTGTTGTGACATGCCTCACCGCATTTTTACAATCCGGGATGCGCCCGTTTTCTACCAATGTTGCATGCCTGGCGGCATTTGCCAACCGCCCATGCCTGACAAACATCGCACCACTCCTGACCATTCCTGACCGATTTCCTGACGGCAGTCGCCAACCAGTCATACCTGACAACATCGCACCATACATGACCACACGTGACCATTCCTGACCAAATCTGACGACTCTGCTGACGATTCCCGCCTCGCCCGAACCGGTAAATCCCACCCCAACCTTCCTTTTCAATACATATTCACGAACTGAACGACCATGGACATCGACCACGACGCTACTCCGCCCGACGTGCCTGACGAAGACCGCCGCTTTTTTCTGAAACAATCCATGTTGTTCGCAGGCCTTTCCATGGCGCCGGCGGACTTTCTGTACGCGGCAGCGGCGCCCGACGACGGGCCGGTGGGTAATGCAGTGAAGGTTAAAGTATCGCTGACCGTCAACGGGAAACGCAGGCGCATTACCATCGATCCGCGCATGACATTGCTCGACTTGCTTCGCGAAAATCTCGGACTTACCGGCACCAAAAAAGGTTGCGATTTCGGGCAGTGCGGGGCTTGTACCGTGCATGTCGACGGCCGGAGGACATTATCCTGCCTGACATTCGCGGTAATGCAGCATGGTTCGAAGGTCACGACCATTGAAGGGCTTTCCGACGGAGAGAAACTGCACCCGTTGCAGGAGGCGTTTATCAAACATGACGGCTTCCAATGCGGGTATTGCACGCCGGGGCAGGTGATGTCGGGCGTTGCGTGTATACGCGAGGGGCATGCGGGCTCAGCCGCGGAGGTGCGGGAATATATGAGCGGTAACCTGTGCCGCTGCGGGGCTTATCCAAATATCGTGGACGCCATTCTGGAAGTAAAAAAAGAGGGGGTGAAAGTATGAAGCCATTTCAATACCTCCGCCCCAAAACCGTTGCGGAAGCCATCAGTATGGCCGCCGACCCCGAAGCACAGTACATCGCCGGAGGGACCAACCTGGTCGAGCTTATGAAGCGCGGCATTGCGTCGCCATCGAAGCTGATCGATATCAACCATCTTCCATTAAAGAAAATAGAACACCGTTACGATCGCCTCCGCATTGGTGCATTGGCCCTGAATAGCGATGTGGCAAAACATAAAAGTGTACTGAGCCGCCAGCCGCTGCTCGCGCAGGCATTGCTCGCGGGGGCGTCGGGACAACTCCGCAATATGGCAACGGTGGGCGGTAATTTATTGCAGCGTACGCGTTGCAGCTATTTTTACGATCTGGCGTTGCCGTGCAACAAGCGCAAACCAGGCTCTGGCTGTGGCGCGGAAGCGGGGGTCAACCGCACACATGCTATCTTTTTCGCCGGAAACGGGTTTGGAGGAAATGAAAAATCTTTGTGCATTGCCGTGCATCCCAGTGATATGTGTGTGGCACTCGCAGCCCTGGACACCGAAGTGGTGATTGACGGCGCGAGCGGTGAACGGAGAGTGCCGTTAAAGGATTTTCACCGGCTTTCCACGCTGCAGCCTGAATTGGATACCACCCTGCAACCGGGTGAACTGGTGACGGCCATCGAGGTGGCGGACAATGCATTTGCCCAGCACAGCCATTACCTGAAAATACGCGAACGCGCGTCCTACGCTTTTGCGTTGGTGTCGGTAGCAGCTGCCTTGCAGATGGACGGTGGACGCATTTGGGACGCCCGGATGGCCCTCGGCGGCGTAGCACACAAGCCATGGCGGTACTGGGCTATCGACCTTATGTTGCGGGGACAGGTGCCTTCGGAAAAGCTTTTCAGGGAAGTTGCCGAGCACGAAATGCAAAGTGCAAAAGCCACCGCTCAGAATGCATTTAAAATTAAACTAACCTCCAACGCGATCGTAGCGGCTTTGAAAGCTGCAACGGGCATTTCCTGACCGGGCTATGAACAGACAATCGTTGGATAATCCGTCGGATACTTCGCTCAGCCGCGTCGACGGCGCAGCAAAGGTGACGGGAACAGCCACTTATTCGGCGGAATATGCGATTCCGGAACTCGTACACGCGGTGTTGGTGACGAGTACCATTGCCAAAGGCAGCATCACCGCCATCGATTCGCACGACGCAGAAGCAGTGCCGGGTGTGCTTTCGGTGATCAGCCATCTCAATGCCATGACGGTACCAGGCTGGCCTTCTAAAAAGCAACCGCCGGAGCGCGTCCCGCCTGGTACGGCATTCCGCGTGTTTTACGATTCCCTGATCTATTTTGATGGGCAGCCCTTGGCGATGGTGGTGGCGGCTACGCATGAACAGGCAGTGCACGCGGCCTCGCTTGTGCGGGTGACGTACGAGCAGGAGGTCCATCAGACGCATTTTGAAAAGAACATCGCGCGCTCCGGGATCCCGCTGAATGCGCAGCGATCCAAAAACTCGCCTTTTGCGGACTATGAGCGCGGCGATCCGGCAGCTTTGCGTAATGCCGAAGTCCGGATCGAAGCTGAATACACCATTCCTACCCAGCATCACCAGCCACTCGAACCGCATGCGATTATCGCGGTGTGGGAAGCCGATGATAAGCTCACAGTGTATGACAAGAACCAGGGGGTGAAATCCGCACAGGGGCAACTCGCACAGGCATTTAAGCTGCCGAGGGAAAATGCGCAAGTGGTGGCGACCTACATTGGCGGGGCTTTCGGGTCGGGTATTCGGGTGTGGCCGCATACGATGGCGACGGTCATGGCTGCGAAACAATTGAAACGGCCTGTAAAACTGGTCCTGGGGCGGGAGCAGATGTTTACATCGGTGGGTTACAGACCTTATACCAAACAGAAAATCAGTATCGGCGCCACGAAAGACGGCCGTCTGGCAGGTATTGTACATGAGGGGACGGGGCAGACATCGATGTATGAAGAGCATTTGGAGCGCACAGTCCTGGCGTCGCGTGCGCTATATGCGTGCTCGCATGTGGCTACGCACTATCGCCTGCTTCCGCTCGACGTGAATACGCCCACGTGGATGCGCGGGCCGGGCGATGCAACGGGGATGTTTGCATTGGAATCGGCGATGGATGAGCTGGCTTATGCATTAAAAACAGACCCGCTGGAGTTTCGGCTTAAAAACTATGCGGAATCCGATCCTGAACGGAACCTGCCGTGGTCGGCGAAGTCGCTCAGAGAATGCTATGAGCTGGGCGCAGAGAAAATAGGCTGGAAAAACCGGCTGCCCGAGCCACGGTCGGTGAAACGCAATGGAATGCTGCTCGGTTACGGTATGGCATCGAGTCTGTACGGGTTCCACCGGCACCCTTCCAAGGCGCGGGCCGTGATGCAAGCCGACGGTTCGGTGATTGTCCAAAGCGCGACGATGGACATCGGCCCTGGTACCGGTACGGCTATGACGCGCATCGCCGCGAAGGTTTTAGGAGTAAATTCCAAAAAGGTACGCTTCGATCTCGGCCATTCGGCCCTGCCCGACGCGCCCGGCCAGAATGGCTCGTCCACGATCCCAAGTGTGGGCTCCGCGGTGCATGTCGCTTGCGAGGCATTGAAGAGCAAATTGGTCGCTTTGGCGGGGGAGATGCCGGAGGGGCTTAAGCCAGGAGCTCAGGTGGTGGTCAGGAATGGTCGGATTTTTGGTTCTCAGGATGACAAGGAGGGAATTAGTTATGCTGATATCTTAAAATACCATCATTTGAACGAACTGGAAGTGACGGAGGAATCGAAATCGGGCGCGGAGCGCGACCAGTATTCGATGTATTCCTTTGGATGCCATTTTGTGGAGGTGGAGGTGAACCCGCTCACGGGCGAGGTGCGTGTTACGCGCGTGGTCACGTGTGCGGACGTGGGGGCGATCATCAACTACAAAACCGCCCGGAGCCAGTCGATCGGCGGCGTTGTAGGCGGCATCGGCATGGCGCTCATGGAGCATTCGGAGATGGACCACCGCTTCGGCCGTTATGTGACCACCGATTTTGCGAGCTACCATATCCCCGTTCACGCCGATGTGCCGCCTATCGAAGTATATTATATCGACAAGCCGGATATTCAGGCCAATCCGATTGGCTCGAAAGGCCTTGGAGAAATCGCTATTGTGGGTGTTGCGGGAGCTATTGCAAATGCGGTTTTCCATGCCACCGGTAAGCGTATACGGGAGCTGCCTATCACGCCGGACAAGCTGATCTGAGCTATTTCAGCTGGTACTAACCTCTTTCCCGGTAGTCAGCAAATAACGGTTCGAGCCGCTGATTACGCCCAGCGTCAGTTTATACTTTTTGTTTTTGGATAAATACTGGCTCAGCATAGCCATCGACTCGCAATAACCGGCATAATAGCGACCGGTGCGCAGGAAACAGAGAAACGTATTCCTGCGTAGACGCATGGGTAATATATGCATTTCGTCGCCGGAGTGAATGATCAGGTAAATACCGTCGTCGGGTGAGCACTGTAATGC
>DATMSL010000864.1:0-6006 GCA_035565435.1 Dyadobacter sp.
GAAGCGCTGCCAGGATCATTTTTGCTTGGATTCTGCATCATGGAACGGTTTTTGCAAATAGCTCGCGCAGGAGTCGATTAATTTTGCTTATTTAAACCCCGAACACGCAAAGTGATCTAAAATCGGGATCCGGATAACCGGGATTCCGGAAGGTCAAAAACTTTAATCAAAATTTTTACACAGATGAAAAAAATCAAAATGCTGGCCGCGCTGCTATTGATAACGGCTGGTTCTTACGCACAGAAATTGCCCGCTGACTCCATATTTTCACAATTTTACAAAGCAACGGGCGGCAAAGCTTTATGGGATGGCGTAAAATCCTATAACCTGACAAGAAGCTACTCCGCGACCGCAGCCACTCCGTACAATGCTGTGATTACCGCTTCCATCCCCGAGCAGTCGATTTATAAAAACAAAACCATCATGAAACGCAGCTTTGTATATACCGTAAAGGGCGACCAGGGGTGGATCAAGGTACCGATCGGACAGAGAGTGGATGTGAAAGACCTCAGCCAGGCAGAGCAGCAAAACATGCGCATGGAGCTGTACGACAATCTCGTACCATTCATCAACTACAAAAATCGCGGACTGATCGCGACCACCGTGGGTACCGAAACGCTCAACGGCGTGCAGGTAAATAATGTCGAATTGCAAGGTAAAGGTGTAAAATACAACCTCTATTTCGACGCTAAGTCAGGTCTGCTCGTTCGCCAGAAAATGAACCAGGCCGGCGTGGAAACCACTACCGATCTATCAGATTATGCCAAATCTGCGTATGGTATTTTGTACCCTACCAAACTCGTGGAACTTAACAGCTCCGACAAAAAGCCAGTAACCATCAAATCGGCGCTGACGGTGAACGAAAATGTAAACGTCGAATTGTTCAAAAGATAACCAAAGAGGCATTACACTGTCCTAACGATCTGCCAGCCGGATGTGACCCACATTCGGCTGACGGGTTTAACGAAAACCAAGATTCTCAACGCCTCAATATGGCGGAAAACAGCCAGGGATGAAGAAAGCACTGAAAGTATTGGCCATAATAATCCTGACAGTTTTGATTCTGGTTGGCGTGTTGATCTGGGGAATCCAGACGCCGTTCGGCCAGAATTTTTTAACATCCCAGGCGAATTCCTTTTTGCGTAAAAAACTCAAAACCAAGGTCAATATCGAAAAAATCCGCTTCGATATTCCTGACTGGGTGTTGCTCGAAGGCGTCTATTTCGAAGATTTGCACGGTGACACGCTCGTTGCGGGCAAACGCCTGTACGTGGACCTCGATATGTACAGCCTCATCAACGGCGACATTGGCATTAATAAGGTGGAACTGGAAGACGTGAATGCCAACATCAACCGGGTCTTACCCGATACGACATTCAATTTCCAGTTTATTGTAGACGCATTTGCCGGTACCGACACGGAAGTCGATACGACTCCATCGAAACCGCTCAAAATGCGCCTGGATCAGATTTCATTGAAAAAGGTCCGGTTCTCCTATCGCGACGCGGTGATCGGGACCGATGCCTCAGGGAACATCGACTCAGCCGTTGTCAAGTTCGACAAATTCAACCCAACGATTGCACAATATCACCTCACCAATACGGTATTACACAACAGTCAGGTAAAGTTGAGAATGTACCCTGCCTTGAAAGTGGCTGCCGCCGGCCCCGAGCCAAAGCCCGACCCGGCCGATTCACTGGATATCAAAGCGGGCGATATCGATATCCAGCAGTTCAAATGGGAATTTGACGATGAAACATCCGGGTTGAAAAACGGGATGACCGTCGGGAAGCTGGCGGGGCATGTGAACAGCGTTTATATGGGTAGCCAGCGTGTGGACGTAAAGAATGTTTCGCTGCAAAACATGTCGCTTTTTGCAGAATTTGCCAAAAAGCCGAAAACAAAAGAGGAGAAGAAAGACACTACCGCGATTAATACGGAAACCCCCGGTTGGTATGTAAAAGTGGGTGAGATCAAACTGGCGGACAATGATATCCGCTACGACGATTTCAATTCCCCCGCCGTACCCAGGGGACTCGACTACGCACACCTCAACATCAAAGACCTGAATGTAGATTTGCGGGATTTTCTTTTCTCGCCCGAAAACATCGCAGGCGCATTGAAATCCGCCTCATTCAAAGAAAAAAGCGGCTTCCGCCTCGATGCATTCCGCACCGACTTTGCTTACGGCGACCAGGAAACCTACCTCCGCAACCTTTATCTCAAAACACCCAATACCCTTTTGCGCGATGAGCTGAGCTTGCGTTACAAGAACCTCGACCAGCTCACCAACGACATTGGCAAGGTAAAACTCAAACTACGCCTCACCGACAGCCGCATTGCATTCGCCGACATTCTGCTTTTAGTGCCCGATCTGGCTAAAACCCCGCCATTCGACAAGGAACCGAACGGCGTTGTAAAAGGCACTGGCCAGATTACCGGATCGGTCGACGATATGCTTATCTCCAAAGCGAGATTTACCATGCTCGACGGCACCGTACTGAGCGCGGATGGCCGGCTGAGGGGCCTTCCCGACGCAGAAAAGCTTGCGATGGATTTGAATATCAATGAAATATCCTCCACCAAGGCCGATCTGCTCAAAATGCTGCCAGACAGCACAGTTCCTGCTTCGATCGAACTGCCCGACGCCATCAAGGTTTCCGGGAAAGTGAATGGATCAATGGAAAACCTTACGCTGGCAACTACCGTAAACACCTCGTTCGGCACAGGTACTTTTTCGGGTAATCTCAAAAACATCACCGATAGCCTGAGGGCACAATATAACGGCACACTCACGCTCACGGAATTTGACCTGGGCAAGCTCACCAAGCAACCACCGGTTGAAATGGGCAAACTCACGCTCCGTGCCGATGTGGATGGTATAGGATATGCGCCAAAAACGATGAAGGCAAAGCTGGACGGCAATATTGAAAGCGCGGATATTAAAGGTTATGTCTATCAAAACCTAAAATTGAAGGGGGATATCGACCATGGCCTGGCTAATATCTCGGCGAATATGGACGATCGCAATATCGATCTCGACTTGAATGCACAGGCTGATTTGTCCAAAGAATATCCCTCTGTGAAAGCCGACCTCGAAGTGGCGAACCTGGATCTTACAGCCTTGAATCTGTACGCAGATTCACTACAAGTGAAAGGAAGCATTAAGGTAAATATGCCTTCGACTAATCCCGAAAACCCGCTTGGTACCGTGAATCTCGACAGCCTGACACTGGTACATCACCGCAGACCGATCGGTATTTCCAATATTCATGTACAGTTGACCGATTCCAGCGGCGGCAAACAGGCTTACATCGAATCACCGATTCTGAACGCCAAAATGACCGGTCAGTATTCCTACACCGAAATTGGCGACGCGATCCTGACCGAGGTGGGAAAGCATTTCAAATCACCCGACCTGACTTACAAGGAGGTGACCAAACCGGTAAACTTCGCGCTGGACGCCACGCTTAATAACCACCCCGCAATCCAGGTTTTTGTGCCGGAAATACGGGAGATGAAGACAATCCGGCTGCATGCACAAATGGATAACCAGAAAGACTCTTCCCTGGTGGCCCGGCTGAGCATCCCGATGGTCAATTACGATAGCACTATCGTGGAACGGGCGTCGGTTGATTTCAGCACGGTTGAGGCCAACGCAGCCTTGAATGCGAATGTAGGGCAGGTCAATACAGGGGGTTTCAGAATGCAGAACGCTTCGCTGGTTAGCCAGATAGTCGATAATGATGTCAAATTCGATTTTGTCGTCCGCGACTCGGTAAATACAGAACGGCACGCTGTAAAAGGCGACCTGGCCGTCAACAATAACCAATACCGCCTCAACCTGCGCGACGACCTGCTCCTGAATTACGACAAATGGAAGACCGACACAGCTGGGTACGTGCAATATGCGTCTGACAGCGTGTATGTGAAGGACCTGGCCATCACCAACAAAGGGCAGTCGTTGAAGATCAATTCTACTTCCGAAGCACCTAACAGCCCGCTCGACATCGAGATGTCCAACATCTCCATCGGCCCGCTAATCGAAATCGCTACGCTCGATTCGACGCTCGCGACCGGTACATTGAATGGGAAGGTGTTACTCAGCAACTACATGAGCGCGCCGGTGTATACCGGTGAACTGACGATCAATAACCTGGCGGTAACTAAAATACCGGTGGGCGACCTGGCGCTGAAATCGACCAATGAGACCGAAAACCTGATCCGCGTGGCAATGTCGCTCGTGAGCGATCAGAACGACGTGAGTCTCCGGGGAAGCTATAACCTGAAATCCGAAAGTCCGATGGATTTCAAAATGGATTTAAAAAAACTCAGTGCCAAAACGATCGAGGCATTCAGTTTGGGCGAGTTGAAACGCGCGGAAGGTAACCTGACCGGCAATATCGCCATCACCGGCGCAACCGACAGCCCCAGGCTCGACGGTGCCGTGAACTTTGATAATGTGGCCTTCAACGCGACACAGCTGGGGTCAAGGTATTCGCTCGCCGGGCAGAAGATTCAGTTCAATGGCCAGAATATCAATTTCAACAACTTCACTGTGACCGACTCGCTGAACCAGGCGATGAAGATCAACGGAAACGTGAGCATTGCCAAGCTGCCGGATGTGGGGTATAATCTCAATATTTCCGCTAAAAATTTCAATGTCCTGAATTCGACCCAGAAAGAGAATGAGCTGTTTTTCGGGAAGGCCAATATTGATGCTAACCTGACTGTAAAAGGCCAGGGTTCGAATTCGGTGATCGATGGTAATGTAAAAGTAGATCCGGGAAGCAATATCACCGTAGTGATGCCCAGCGACGCTACCGAGGCTGGTGATGCCACCAAAGGGGTGATCGAGTTTGTGGACATGAGCTCGGGTGCCGAAACCGTGAAAAAGGATTCTGTGGAAGCGGCGCAAAACGTAATGGTAGGCTTCGCTTCGCAGATTTCGCTGGATATCGATGTCGACGATAAATCAGAATTCAAAGTCGTGATCGACGAGCTGAATGGCGATAATATCCGCCTGAAAGGGAATGCGCAGCTTAATACCGGCGTGGCGCCGAACGGGCAGCTTTTCCTCCTCGGCTCTTATGACCTGACGGAAGGCTCGTACGACCTGACGCTGCAAATCCTGAAACGACAGTTTGAGATTAAAAAAGGAAGTACGCTCCTCTGGACCGGCGATCCTATGAAAGCTGATCTGAATATTACAGCTTCGTATCCGGTGATGGTCGATCCGGGTTCCATTGCCGCCAAATTCCAGGGTGCGAGCAAAATACCTGTGGAGGTGCAGGTCGTAATCACCGGGAATCTCACGACACCCAATATCACATTCCAGATTGTCATCCCCGATGATGCTGTCGACAAGCAGGTTAAAGACAACCTCACTCAACAGACATTCTGGAAAGATCTGGAAAATAGCCCTTCCGAAGCCAATAAGCAGGCATTTGCGTTGTTGATTACCAACAAATTCATCACCGACCAGTCGACAGCAGGCTTCAATATCGGTTCGAGCGCGGAAGCTGTTGCACGGCAAAGTGTCAGCCAGCTGCTCACCGACCAGCTCAATAACCTGGCCTCCGACCTGATAAAGGGCGTCGACCTTAACATTGGACTGAACTCTACGGCTGATCAGACCACCGGCGCACGTACGGACCTAAATGTGGGCCTCAGCAAGGCATTTCTGAACAACCGGTTGAAAATTTCGGTAGGCAAGAATTTCGAGCTTGAAAGCAAAGGTAATGCGGGTAATTCAACCGAAGTTTTCGACAATATCGCGCTCGACTATTCTATCAGCAAAGACGGCCGGTATGTATTTCGGGGCTATCGCAAAAACCAGTACCAGTCGATTCTGGAAGGTTTCATCATTGAAACCGGCGTGAGTTTTATCATTACTGCGGATTATGACCTGTTCCGCGAAATTTTCCAAAAGCAGCGCAATGAGAAGTAACATAGGATAGGGTGCAAATGGCGGCGAATAGTCGGTAAAGCGTCAGTTTCACGCAG
>DATMSL010000865.1:0-9296 GCA_035565435.1 Dyadobacter sp.
CTTTTTCGGCGGAAGCGGTGGCTTAGGAACTGGTGCTGGTTTTGCAGGGACAGCAGGAACCACTTTTGCAGCGGCTGCAATTGGAGCAGGTGGAGGAGGAGGGGGCGTTCCTCCGCGTTGCAGGCGCGAGCCCCGGGCTACGCGCGGCGCACGTGGCGCGCGGGGAGGCTCCTCAATGCCGCTTATTTTCCGATAGCTCAATGTTTCCAAACCGATCCTTTTACCCAATTCGCTGATCTTATAGTTGACCTCTTCGATTTCCCGTTGCAGTTTCACCTCTGGCTCAGCGACTTTCACCGCTTCTTTTCTCGCATTGGCGATTTGGTTATTCAGGTCGGCAATGGTTTGTTCATGCGCCTTGATTTGCTGCTCGAAATCTGCCAGCTGCTTATCGAGGTCCGCGTCGCTTACTTTGGAGTCTTTGGCGTCCTGATTGAAAATCACAGACCTTTTTTCCATCAAATCCATTCGAAGTTCGGCAGCACGCTGCTTTTTATATTCAAATTTTTGAATCTCGCGTTCAACCCGCTCTTCTTCAAACCGGTATTTTTCCCGTTCAAGATGCAGCTCATCCAGCCTTTGATGAAGTGGTTTCAACTCTTCATGCATTGCGCGGATCTTTTGGTTGATTTCCCACATTTTCTTGTCCAACGTATCATTGCCTGTCTGCTCGAATTCCTCCATTTCAGGAGCTTCGATATCGACGTGTACATCAGCCAGTTCCGCTACGATATCTTCGAGAATGGCTTCATCGACAGTTATTTTCCCCATTTCCTCCACTTCATGCTCCACTCGAACATCCGTTTTCACCGGTTTCCGCTTTTTAATGCTCATATGCCTGGCGGCCTTGCGTTCCTTGTCTTTTTCGACTTTTTGCGCAACTGCGTAAGCTGAAATGCCAATCACTAATCCTATTGCGAAAATCATTGCCGGAAGGCTCGAAAATGTTCGAACAGGTTTGGGATTTAAACCTAAAACACGCTGTACACGATGCAGTAACAACGGTTTTTTGGAAGCAAATGCCATGGCAAGTCCGGGTGTTGCCTGCCATTCGGCTACTTTCACCAAGGCATGGGCGAGGGACATTTTGTCGCCGCAAACGGCCAATGCAATGTCGTCGCAGCAATGTTCACGTTCGGCGCGCACTTTTTCGGACAGCCACCAGATCGCCGGATGAAAGAAAAAAATCACCTCAACAAACGATTGCAGCATGTTAATCAGGTAGTCGTTCCTGCGGATGTGAGCCAGCTCGTGTGCGAGTATCGCCTCGACCTGCGCGGTGGAAAATCCTGAAAGTAAGCCGATCGGGATCAATACTACCGGGCTGAATGTGCCGATCACCATCGGCGTGAGTACTTTGGCAGTTTCGCGGAATTCTACGGCTTTGGAGATATTCATTTTCGCAATGATCACCCCGAATCTCGCTCGCCACTCCTTATCCATGACGATTTTGGCATTAATGCGAAGCCGCTCGGTGAATACCCAGCCGCCGGCGAAACGCAGCAGCAGAATGCCCGAGCCGATGAGCCAGCAAATGACGAGTTCGTGCAAATGGGCGGTCAGCCACATTTGTACTTTAAATGTAATGGGCAGGTCCCGGGAGACTTCCGCCCACGTGCGGGATGCGGATAATGCAGTGTAGCGCGCCAAGGCCTTTACGTCGGAAACCGCGCTGGTGGTTTTAGGATAGTAGTAAATGAATGTTCCGACAGAAGCGATCACCTGTGCGAAAAGGAAGCCAACACCCGCGAGGTAACGTGTGTTGGCTGATTTTTTTCTCAAAAAATAGAATGCGGCAACAGCGACCAGCATGAGCAGTGTTCCCTGCCAGATCGAATGGATGAGCGTCCAGCCAAATGCGGAAACGGCCGGACCGGATAACAGATTTGAGAAGAATTTCATGGCTAACGGTTGTTTTCCAGGTTATTTAATAACGCGCGAATTTCATCCAGTTCTTCTTTGGAGGTAGTGTGATTCCCCAGCGCCTGCATCACCATTTGTGCAGCGGAGCCCTGAAAGAGGGTTTCAACCATTTTACCTACCAAATTTTGTTGCGTCTCTTCTTTGCCGAGGAGTGCAACGTAAATGTGCGACCGTCCTTGCTCTGTGCGGTAGAGCAACCCTTTGTCATGCATGATCTGCATAAGTTTCAAGGTGGTGGTATAGCCAACATCCTTGGTTTCGGAAAGGGCATCATGCACGGCGCGGACGGTACTTGGGCCTGCCTGCCAGAGGTAGTTCAGGATTTCCAGTTCGGAGTCGGTGGGCTTGATATACATGGTATTAGTTAATTACGATAATCTTCGTACCAAATGTCTACGAAAAAAATCGTAGATGCAAGCCTTTACTACGATTTTTTTCGTAATAACGTCGAATGGTTGTTAATATATTGTATTTGAGGTGGTTATAAAACAAAAAAGTCCGGTACTAAGGCCGGACTTAAAATATCGTTATGCTTGATTCCTAAACGTAAGTGTTCAGCATTACGGGCATCACCAGCATCAGGATGTCTTCGTTTTCTTCCTGATCCACTGGGATAATGAGTCCTGCGCGGTTCGGAGCGGAGAGCTCGAAGGTGATGGTTTTGCTGGAAAGATTGCCCAGTACTTCGATCAGGAATTTCGCATTGAAACCGATCTCCATGTCGTCGCCATTATACTCGCACATCAGGCGCTCGTTGGCTTCGTTCGAATAATCGAGGTCTTCTGCGGAGATGACCAGGTCGTTCAGCGCCATTTTCATGCGTACCTGGTGTGTAGTCCGGTTGGAGTAAATCGAAATACGTCTTAGCGAGCTGAGGATTTCCAGACGGTTAATGGTAAGCGTATTCGGGTTGTTGGTGGGGATAGCGTTTTCGTAGTCGGGGAAACGCTCGTCGATCAACCGGCAGATCATGCGGATGTTGCCGAAGCTAAAAAACGCATTCGAAGACGTGAATTCCGCTTTTACGGGCACATCGTCCGAAGGCAGACAGCTTTTGAGCAGGTTTAATGCTTTCCGCTGAATGATCATCGACGTATCGATATCCGATTTAATATCGGTACGGCGGTAGCGCACGAGGCGGTGACCGTCGGTAGCCACGAATGTTGCGCTTTCAGCACCCATTTGTACGAAAACCCCCGTCATAGCCGGGCGGAGATCGTCGGTGCTCGTTGCGAACAATGTGTTTGAAATGGCCGATCCTAATGCAACGGAAGAGAAATCCACGGACTGGCCGCGGTTCACAACCGGTGTTTTGGGGAAATCGATCGGGTTTTCGCCCGACAATTTGTAACGGCCGTTATCCGAGATTATCTCGGTACCAAATGTTTCAGCGTTCACCTGCAAGGTAATCGGTTGCTCGGGCAGCCCGCGGAGGGTGTCGAGCAGCAACTTTGCTGGAATGGCAATAGCTCCTTTTTCGGATGATTCCACTTCAATTTCCGTAATCATTACGGTTTGAAGGTCGGATGCAGTCACGGTCAGTGAATTTCCTTCCAGTGTAAGAAGGAAATTTTCGAGGATTGGCACAATTGGGTTCGTTGAAACGACACCGTTTATAGCAGACAGCTGTTTGAGTAGAACTGATGACGAAACGACAAACTTCATAATTCGTGACGTAAGTGTTTAGTTGATAGATTTATATGCGGAAGATTCCGGAAAAACTTGATTGTAGAGAACAAAAGTATAAAAAATTACGGAAGCGCCAGCCGCGTTGTCACCCAAATTTTCGGATTCTGAGATAATATCTGATGGCTCCAAAAAGGCCTATTAGCACCACCGGCAGCAGCAAATTGAGCGCCTGCCAGAACTTACGGCTCTCCTGAATCTGGATTTTATCCAAAGCCCGGATGGCGATTTGTTTACCGCGGGCATTGATGAGACCGTTAGCGTCCGTCATGTAATCGAGGGCGAGGAGCACGAAATCCTTGTTGCCGTAGGTTTGCTTGGTTACGCGGTCGTAGCCGAGGGGTAACGGTGCATTCCTTTTATAGTCATAATCGTTCACGATCAGGTCGCCGTCGGAGCAGATGATCACCTTTCCTGCACTACCATTGGCTTTGAACTTTGCCGCCCGCGGATCACCGGGCAGAATGCGGTTTTGAAAGAGCGATGTGAATGATCCTTCGAGCAGTACCCCGGCCAGTTTAATACCCGAACGATATTCTGATGGTTGCGGATCCTTGCGCGCTTCGTTATAACCCACGAGCGCGGGCGCATTCACGAGCTGCGTGTAAGGTGAGGTCATTAGCAAAGGTGTTTTAGCAATGCCATTCGCGCCGCCCACGGTATCGATCGAGCTCAGAAACCGCGTGTAAACCGCATTCAGATTACGGGTAACGGTGTGCTTTCCAAAGTTATTTAGCAGCGGAAAGAAGCGCCAGGGCATTGGGCGGATCTCGGGATTGTCGCCTACATTACCCACATTCAGCAGGATTTGCGCGCAGTTCAGGTCTTTTACAAGATTGGTATTCAGCCGAATCCCCCATTTAAAAAACAAATCACCGAGATTCAGATCGAGCGGTTGGGCGTAATTGCCGTCGAGGCTCACGCTGTCGACGCGTGCGCCGTCTACAAAAAACAGCGCTTTGCCACCGCCGACGACGTATTGATCGAGCTTGTATTTCTCTTCGTCCGAGAATGCGCTATCGGGCTTCATCACGATCAATGCGTCGAGTCCTTCGTATGATTCCGGGTTATTCATGTCTAGAAATACATCGTAGCTCTGCTGGATTGTGGCAATAATATCGCTCAAACGGGCGGGGGAAATTTTCGTATGGCTAACGACGAATCCTACTTTTTTGCGCTGTGGGTTCGCGAGAACGCGTATCGCGGACGCCAGTTCGAACTCGACGCCCTCGTAAGATTGGTTCAGCTGCTCTTCCGGTGTGCTGGCTTTATTACCTTTCAATAACTGAACAGGTACCGACAGTGTATCTGCCTGCACAATCACACCGGGGAAAATGATTTTTTCGGTGCGCTTGCCATCCTCGTTTGCGAATACGTTGGTAGGGTTCAGTCCACGGTCGATGAGGCTCATGTATTGTTTCTGCCGCTGCTCTTCGCTGGTAGCGTCGGAAGGATCGGAGTAGTTGACGATCAAATGCCCATTGGCGTAGGTTTTAAACTCCTCCAAGGTCTCCCGTGTGGCGCTTTCGAGGCGTTCAAAACCAGCGGGGAAGTCACCATTAAGGTATACATTCACGATTACATCCTTTTCCAGGCTTCCGAGAAGCTGTTTGGTAGTCTCGGAAATACTGTACCGCTTATCTTCGGTAAGGTCCCACCGGAAAAAAAATGACGAAGCCAGCCAGTTGATCCCGGCGAGGACAACTACAAGCAGCACAAACCGGGTAATATTGTTTTTCATTAGCACAAGGCTGATTTTTAAACGAAGAATGGACGGTTCAGACGAACTGTCCATTCCTGCAAAAATATAAAAAACCGAAAATCAATCAGGTTTTATTGCCCGCGCGACTCAGGTTATTTCTTTTTATAGGTACAAGTCGAATTGTCGGCCGCGACGTAATACAATTTGTAATTCGTCGCTTTCGGGTCCATACAGCCTTTCAGGTTGAGCAATTCGATATTCCGGAAGTCGATGGGATGGCTTTCGGCCTGCAGTGCGATGTAGCCGTTGCCCAGCTTGGTATTGTCTTTTTTGATCCATTCTGCCTCATTACCTACTTTGCCGTCCTTAAACGTATGGTTTTTGCCTACATAACCACCGCCGATGCGCGGGTTGGTGAACACAAGCACGGTGTCGCCCTCGATCAAGTGGTAAACAATCGAATCGCCGAGTACAATCGCCTCTGCATCCACCCATTGGTCGCCATTATAAGTTTTGGAAGAGGAATTAATACAATGCGCTTCAGCCAGCTTGCCGTCGATATCGACGATCGTCCCGGGCGTGCACAGGTTACCCGTGTTGCGCTCGCCTGCGTTGAGGCCGCCAAGGTATTGCATTTCCAGTGAAATAGGGAAATCCTGGTCGAGCCCAAGGCTGGCTGCCGACTGCGAATGCAGCATAATGCCGCTGTTCCGCACATTCCACGACGCTCCTCCGGGTACCTGGTTGCCGGTGAAGCGGTATTGGAGCCTTATTTTATAGTGGGAATAGGGCTTGTTATAGTACATATGGCCATATTCGGTCGTGAACTTATCGTATTCCTTGTAGTTCACGCGGATCATGTTATCCTCGACCAGGAAGGTGTTTTTGTAATTGTCATTCACCTTGTGCCCTGCGATTTTCACGTCCCAGCCGGTGAGGTCCTTGCCGTTGAAGAGAGATTGCCACTCTTCCTTGTCTTTACTGCTTTTCTGAGCGAAAGAGGTGAGGGGTATCAGGGCGACAAGAAAGCACAGTAAAGTTTTCGAGGTCATAGATTTTGCAGATAAAACCATTTAATCAGCCAAACGGGGTGTTTGTACATCAAATGGAAGATAAGCGAAGCCGTTTTCTACCTTCGCAGCTGTGCTTTAATTGCTTTTTATTGGTTAAATTTATGTCTGATGAGGAAAGAACGGAACTCGAAAACGAAGACCGATTTCTAAAAATGCTGCTGGATTTCTATCAAGAGCACGATGGCGATCTAAGCATGAACGATGGGGAGCGAGAACAGCACATAGATGCTATATTAGAACGAATATGGGAAATCAAACAACTTCTGAACGATTGAATCCGGAAACCATAGTTCATCCGCTATTCTTGCCGTATTTCAAAGAGTACATGTTGCTGGAGTCAGAGGAAGAGCGTAAGAATTTCTGGAAAACCAGAAAAATCGACGAAGACCCTGAAACAGTAACGGAAGCCTGGCTTTATGGAATGCAACGACTCGCCGAACGCCTCGACGACCTGAAAAGACGAGTCATTGCAGCAAAATGCGCCGAGTGTTAACTACCGTCTCCGCCGCTTCACCTTAGCGGAACTGCCCCCACCAGTGCCCCCGGCGCCCCGCTTCACGCGTCCAGAACCCCGAGCCTCCTTAGGCTTGCGCTCACGCGGTCCACGGTCACGGTCCCTATCAAAACCCGGACGGCTGAACTCGCTTCTGCGACCGGGTTTGGTGCCGGCAAGGTAAAGATCCATACTTCTGCGCGCGAGGTTGGTTTCCTTCACTTTCACCTTCACAGCATCGCCAAATGCATAAATTTTCTTGGTATGCTGGCCGATTATGCGGTAGTTATCCTTATCGAGCTCGTAATAATCGTCGCCGAGGTCGGTCATGCGAATGAGACCTTCAGAAGCAGTTTCGGTGATTTCCACGAAAATGCCGAACTCGGTTACGCCGGTAATGATACCGTCGAACTCCTTCTCCGGATCCATCATGCTCATAAATTCGACTTGCTTGTACTTGATCGAAGCCCGCTCAGCTTCGGCAGCAAGCCGTTCGCGCTCGGAGGAATGCTTCGACGCGATTTCGTAAGCTTCCTTATCCACATTGGCGCCACCATCCAGGTAATGTTGCAGCAATCGGTGCGCCATCACGTCAGGATAGCGACGAATAGGCGAGGTGAAGTGCGAATACCGTCTGAATGCCAGTCCAAAGTGCCCGATATCCTCGGTACTGTACCGCGCTTTGGCCATCGTACGCACAGCCAGGGATTCGATCAGGTTTTGCTCGGGTTTTCCTTCTACTTTCGCCAGCATCGCGTTCATGGACTTCGCAATCTTGCCTTCTTCTTCCACTTCCAGTTTTAAGCCCAATTTGGCAACAAAATTGGCGAAGGTCTGCAAACGATCTGGATCTGGGGCTTCGTGGATACGGTACACCATCGTGTTTTTATCCTCGCCTTTGGATAGCGAGTACACATATTCCGCCACGCGCTTGTTAGCCAGCAGCATGAATTCTTCGATCAGCTTGTTCGAATCGTGGCGCTCTTTGGTATAAATGCCCAACGGACGGCCTTCCGGATCGAGGCGAAAGCGTACTTCCGGTGTTTCGAAGTTGATAGCCCCTTTTTTGAAACGTTCTTTCCGAAAAATTTTCGCCAGTTTGTTCAGCGTATCCAGTTCTTTTGGGAAATCACCTTCGCCCGAATCGAGCACAGCTTGTGCTTCTTCGTAAGTAAAACGACGGTCGGAATGGATGACTGTTCTTCCAAACCACTCTTTCAGCAGCTTACCTTTTGAATTAATCTCAAAAATCGCCGAAAATGCAAGCCTGTCCTCATTCGGGCGTAGCGAGCAAAGGTTGTTCGATAGTTTTTCAGGTAGCATCGGCACGGTTCTGTCTACCAGGTAGACGGACGTGGCGCGTCGAAATGCTTCTTTTTCAAGCTCGGTACCAGGCAGCACGTAATGCGAAACGTCGGCAATATGCACGCCTACCTCCACTACGTCGTCATCCAGGTATCTTACTGACAATGCGTCGTCAAAGTCCTTGGCGTCGACAGGGTCAATCGTGAACGTCAGCACATCGCGGATGTCACGACGTTTGGTAATATCCTTTTTGGCAATTTTATCGGGAATCTTTTTTGCCTCTGCTTCCACGATTTCCGGGAAGTGGTAGGGCAGTCCAAACTCGGCCAGGATAGCGTGCATTTCCACGTCGTTGTCACCCGCTTTGCCAAGCACGGATACGATTTCACCCTCCGCCTGGCTCCTGCGCGTAGGCCATTCGGTAACTCTGACGATCACTTTGTCGCCATGATGCGCCTCGCCTACTTCGTCCGGTTCTAGGAAAATCGGATCGAAAAGCTTCTTGTTATCCGGCTGAACGACCGCGAAGCGCGGGTTAATCTCGATAATACCGACGATCTCGGCATTCGAACGCTCTACGATTTCGGTAACACGCCCCTCAGTCCGGTTCCGGCCGGAGTCATTGCGTGATCTGGAATTACGTGTATTCCTCGAAAGCGGCTGTATCTGCACGATATCGCCGTCCCATGCACCATTCAACAATTCGACATCCACATAAATATCGTCGTCGCGGCCGTCGATTACCACGAAGGCAAAGCCTTTGTTGACGCGATCCACACGACCGGTCAGCCCGGCAGGTTTCGTTTTGAGCGGAACCGCCGTGTATGTGCCGTTTTTATGGTATATCAATCGGCCATCCTGTTCCAGCTCATGCAGGATTTCATTGAACAGAAGCCGCACTTTTTTGTCGTGCACTCCGAAATGGTCGTGCACATCGAAGGGCCGGAATGCATGCTCGGCATTCAGATCGAAGAATGCAGCAATATCCGCCTTTAAATTATCTATGTAAGAAACAATATGATGAGGCGTAGCGGCCTCTCTTCTTTCGGGTTGTAGTTTCTTTTTACTTTTTTTATCTCTCATGTATTCAATGTATAAAAATGTCCCGCGTTAT
>DATMSL010000866.1:0-12671 GCA_035565435.1 Dyadobacter sp.
ATTAATTTTAATGTCAAAATCAGAACTAACATTAAAATTTAACTCAATTTAATGCCAAACTAATACACATACTGATGCCATATCCTATCAATCCCGACCGCAACATCCCCTGGAACGACCTTCCGGAGCTTCCGATTTCAGAAGAACTGTATCGTAATATCGACGTTTACGAGGCACTTGCGAATGCGAAAGCCGCGTTGGGAAGGTTACAAGGTCGAAGTATCGCAATTCCCAATCAAGCCGTTCTGATCAATACAATCAGCTTGCAAGAAGCCAAGGCTTCCAGTGCGATCGAGAACATCTTAACAACGGACGATGAGCTTTACAAGGCATTCAGCGAGCAGCGGCCCCACGAAATAACCGGATCTGCCAAAGAAGTGCTGCGTTACCGCGAAGCATTGTGGTTTGGTCACGATTTCTTAAAGGACAGCGATCGGTTCAGCGAAGATTATTTCAGGGTGGTTTACCAGGAAATTTACCAGACAACCGAAGGTATCCGGCCGCCATTCGTCCAAACGCATATCAGACAAGGTGGTACGGGCCCCAACGCAGGTAAACCCGTTTATACGCCTCCGCGCGGAGCCGGGATTATCGAAGCAAAACTGACCAACCTCGTCAACTTTCTAAATGACGATGAAACATTCAAAGTCGATCCGGTGCTCAAAATGGCGATCGGACATTATCAATTCGAAGCCATTCACCCGTTCCGCGATGGCAATGGCCGTACGGGCAGGATTTTCAACATCAATTACCTTACACATAAAGGGCTACTGGACTACCCTATCCTCTTCCTCAGCCGCCATATTCTCGATCATCGCGAAGATTATTACAATGGATTAATGGGCGTCAGCCAGCGGGGCGACTGGAATACGTGGTTGAGATTCATGCTTAATGCTATTGAAACTACGGCCATATTAACCTATAATAAAATCAACGACATCCTGAACACCAAAGACGCGATCCGGCAAGTAATCCTGGACGACACTGCCATCACCCGTCCTGAATTGCTAGTCAACGCGATTTTTACGCAACCCTTCACACGCGTAAAGCATCTGACCGATCAGCGCCTTTATGCCGAGAATACTGCGAAAAAATATTTGAACCAGCTGGTTGATTTGGGTGTACTGCAAAGGCGTGTGATTCAGGGGAATCATTATTATTTGAATCTGGAATTGTATCGGATTTTGGGAGAGTAAAATCAAAAATTATACTTAGTCCAAAGTCAACAACCTGTTGATGATGGCCCGTTCTCTCTTCCGATCTTTCCGCCGGCTATCCGATTTATTTTGAGCTGAATACCTACGCCCCTCTAAACTCATCTGCATCGGATGATACTCCAGAAAGCTTCCCTTTTGGGTCATTAACCCATTGTAAGGACAATTTTCGCGGCCACAGTTATGCTTCGAGTATGTGTGGTTAATCCGTTTATCAGCCAGTACCTTCTCTTGATTCTCTTTGATTAACAGCCGACCCCACAATGGAACCGGCTGCATCTCAATTACATCCAAACAAACTACCTCCCCACTTTCAACCTCGTCTGTGCGCCGCCGGATACATCTTTCAGCTCCACTTTCAAGCCGCCTTTCACTACGTTCCGGTCAAGAACGAGCGTGATGGATTGAATGCCTTGCGAAAGGTCGGCGGTGATGGTGCCGTCGGAGACTTTCAATGCCTTATTACCGTTGTAGGCAGTCACGCCGGGGCTATTTACAGCAAATGTTACAGGCCCTTTGGTCAATGCTTCGATTTCGAAACGGACAATGCTGAACTGTTTGCCGGCGCTGTTTCGCATTTCGGCCAGTTCGTCGGTTGGGAGCTCGCCGGAGACTTTACTATACGCGGGCGAAGTGGTCATTTTCGCGCCTTTGCCAGCGATGACCGAGCCTCCGTCCATAGAGAATTTACTGGCCAAATCCTTGCTCAGCTCGACCGTCTCCCACCTGCGTACATAGCGCGTCGCGGGTACGCGGAAGTCGCCGGGTTCACCGAGTTTAGTCAGGAATGCCACGAGGTTTACGAACTGGTCGCGGTCGAGGCTGGCGGTGAGGCCGGGAGGCATGAGTGAGCCGGGGACTTTTTCCATCACCTGAACCTGACTTTTAGCGATGGAAACCTCCTTGCCCGTCACGTCACGGATCACAATCTCATTAGCGCCGTCGGAAGCCAGGTAACCCATCAGTTCGGAGCCGTCTTTTTTCACGACGCGTTTCAGATCGTAGCCTTCTTTAATGGAAGCACTTGGATACAGGATCGAACGAATAATGGTTTCTGCCGGCGAACTGGTACCGAGGCTACTCAAATCGGGGCCGATCAACCCTCCTGCGCCGCCGATGGCATGGCAAGTCGTACAGCTCGACTCCGCCTTTCGGAAAATCAGTTCTCCTTTGGCAGCATCGCCTTTTTCACGGGCCAGCTTGGCGAGTCCCTCTATCGCTTTGTCGTCAAGGTCCTGCGGCATTTTAGGCGCCGGCAATGATCCACCCGATGCTTCCAGAGCCTTTTTCAATGCAGCTATTTCATCAATGCTCTGGCGCGTCCAACCCGCACGCTGTTGCACGAGCACCCGCCCGCGCCTGGCGAATCCCTCCGGAATTTTCTTCGCCGCAATGGCCTCGGCCAATGCAGCTGCACCAGAATTCGAAGGAATAAATGCCAGGAAAAGCTCCGACACGTCGGCATCCGCGGGCAGCGAGCGCATGAGCTCCGCGCTTACGCGTGCCCCCTCTTTTTCATCCAGCCCGGCCAGCTGTGCGGCTGCGATTATACGTACTTCCGGTGTATTTTTCGCGCTTGTCAAGTCTGTTACGAGTTGCAATGCTTTTGGTTTATCAATCGCGCCCAATGCACCCAGCGCCGCTTTTTTGGTAGCCGGGTTACCACTCTGGATCAGTCCGGTTAACCGGTCGTTCAACGAGGCTATTTTCCAGAGGCCAATCAGACGGATAGCACTCAGGCTTACCGCTTCATCCTCATTACCAATTAATGAAGCAATGCGCTCCGTGTTTTTGTTCGGGATCACTTTACGCTGGTTACCCGCTTCTTCCAATGCAGCAAGTTGCGCGGCCGCATTTTTATTGTTGCTCTGTACAGCGAGGTCAAGCAAAATATTGAGGTCAGCGGGTTGGCCGAGGCGCGCAATGGATGCAAGCACATCCTTCTGATAGTCGTCGGGCACCTCGCCTTTCTGGTACAATGCAGTCAGCAAAGTCGCCGCATCGGCGCCGGAGGCCGACTTCAATGCATAAGCCGTCTTTTTAGCGTCGCCCAGCAGGCTGGCATCCGTTTTCAGTTTCGGCAGCCAGACCGGTTCCAGTTCGCGCACGGTTTGCCATAATGCGAAGTCCAGGAATTCATCCATCTGCGCATCGAGCACGGTTAATGCGGTCTTCGCAGCTTGCGGTGTTTTGGTTTTGCGTAATGCGATCACCGCTTCCAGGCGCACCTGCGGATGCTGGTCGCCAACAGCCTTGGCCAACAATGCCGGTGTATTTGAAACTTTGGGGTACCAAAGCGCCAGCGCACGCAATGCAGCCGCACGCACATTGTGGCTTTTCGCATTCAGCAAATTGAGCAGCACCGGCTCATTTACGGTTTCCAATGTTTGGTATACCCATAATGCTTCCAGCAAATTGTGCTCGTATTTCGCATCATTTTTATCCAAACCAGCTACCCATTTTTCCAAAGCAGGAAGCACCTCCTTCGCTCCGCGGGCTTTGAGTACCTGTTTTGCTTGCAGGCGCGTCCAGTCTTCGGGTAACTTCAATGATTCGAGCAATTCCGTTACGCTCGCTTTCCCCAACTGAGGCTTTTTCACCAACGGGCGGTTCTTGGCTACAATGCGCCAGATACGGCCGTGCTGCTGATCGCGGCGGGGATCGTGGAAATCCACTTCGCCGTGCTGGATAATGGGGTTATACCAGTCGGCGACATAAATAGCACCATCCGGACCTACATTGATATCCACCGGACGGAAAGCCACATTGTCGGACCACATCAGGTCGTCGGTTTGTTTCGACACATAACCGCTCCCCTGCTCTTCCAGTTTGAAGCTGTTAATACGGTTGGCACGGAAGTCATTGGTGATCATGCGGCCTTGCCATGCGTCCGGCAAATGCCCGCCGGAAACGACATCGAGGCCGCTATGCTTCGGCTGACCGGGGTTGAGGCCGCGCAGAATGCGTGCAGCTCCCGGTGCAGTCACGAATGTCGCCCCTGGAAATGCATAGTTAATCCCCTCACCACCAGCACCATCCGTCAGGAACGACTGTCCCCACCGGTCGAACTGCAAGCCCCAAGGGTTCACGAGCCCGCGTGCGTACACGTCCATATCCAGGTTGCGCGTGTTGAGCTGCCAAACTCCGCCGCCTTCGAGGCGTTTGATACCAAATGGAGTTTCCACGTGGCTGTAAATGTAGATCGACTGGTTGAAATACATCCGGCCCTCGGGTCCCCAGCGGAAAGTGTGGATCAAATGGTGGGTATCTCCTGTTCCGAAACCGCTCAGGATACGCCTCTTCTTGTCGGCCTTACCATCGCCGTCCGTATCCGCAAAATGCAGGATCTCCGTCGAGTTGGCCACATAGCAGCCACCGTCACCGGGCAAGATGCCGGTAGGCTGGATCAATCCTTCGGCAAAAATGGTCGATTTATCGGCTTTGCCATCGCCGTCCGTGTCTTCCAGGACGAATATCTTGTCGTTCGCCGATTCGCCCGTTTTCAAATGCGGGTACACCGTACTGCTCACCACCCAAAGGCGGCCTTCGGTATCCCAGTTCATCTGAATCGGCTTCGCGACCATCGGATCGGCAGCAAATAGCGTTACCTCGAAGCCCTCGGCTACTTTAAAGGATTTCAGTTCCTTTTCAACGTCGGGATCCAGGTTAAAGGGATGCAGCTCGGGCTCAGTCGAGGAGGTTAGCAGCATCATAGGAAGGAGCAATGCTCCGCAGAGTAGTCTTTTCATGTTTGGGCTATCGGCCGTCGGCTATCAGCTTTCGGCTTGTTACAAATCTTGCGGTGCTATGCACCTTGTTTGAATGTTCCTTTATTTGTGAGATCCCGACTGCCGATAGCCGACAGCCGAAGTTCTCCTATTCCATCTTCCGCAACTCATACACCACTTCCTTAGGCGTAGCATGGAGGATAATCTGTCCTTCGAGCCATTTGATGAGGATATTCTGCTCTTCGAGCCCCTTCACGTGCCGCCCCTGCTCATACTTGCGGAAACCGATGATGTAGGTCTGGTTCAACGGGCGGTATTGAAAGAAATGCAATTCGTTTTTACGGATAATCATCTCACGGATACGCGCCGATTGTTCAAACTGCGGCCCCTGCCTGATCTCCACGCCCTTCTCCCACGCTTTGGCAGACGCGGTAACAACCTGCTCATTCCCTGTGCTCAGGGTGTAATATCCCTTTTTCAACCCGACGAACCGTACCACATTGGCATCGTTACCTAACCAGCTGCTGCTTTGCGGAAATGGTAAAGGCAAATATTTGTCAGCGAATACAAACCGTACGACCACATTGTTGTCCTTACTGTCGGTCGAAATTTTGACATTCGAAGAATACGGGGCAGGCTTAGCGACGGTAATCGTCGATGTCACCCGGTCATTAGGCACACCCAGCGCTTTTCCCAGCACATCAGCGAGGTAGTAATAGCCGGTTTCGTTCAAATGGACGGTATTTTCGATGATATCGGCCTTCTTGCTCGTATTCAGGACCGGGTTGTAAATATCGATAAACTGCTTGCCTCGCTGGGAAGCCACATCTGCAATCGCTTTGGAATACAATTCGAGATCCGCATTCCGGGCATCGATATGCTGTGAGGTGTCGGAAGAAACCACCGGGATCGTCGAAAGCAGCACCGTCCGGGCGCCCAGCGACTCTATCTTGTCAATCAGTTTATTCAAACCATCCTTGAAATGCGCGACACCCGCCTGGCCTTCCTGCGCTTCCACGCCCCCGTACGCGAGGAACACGACGCTTGGCGCGGCCTGGGTAATGTCCTGCATTAAATGCTCGTAAGGTGTCGGCGGGTTGGTGTAAGTGCTGCGCGCCTCGCCCCATACGTTATCGCCTGTCCAGCCAAGGTTTCGGAATGTAATTCCTTTATCGGCAAAACGGGTGGTGAGGGCCAGTTCCAGGTAACCGTACTGAAATTCATTCTCAAAAATGGAGTTCCCCAGGAAAACAACGCGGTCGCCGTCTTTCAGCACATCAGGGCTTTTGTTCTGGGCGAGGGTGGGTCCGTAGATGAGGGTTAGTAAAAACAGAAAAACACAAACCGGAAGTCCCGGCAGTCTAAAATTGCTCATTTACCTTGGGTTAAGTGTTTGGCAGAGTACTTTAATAGCATACAAAGACCTAAGGCCATCGAACTTAACCGCCCGTTACACAAAATTCGGACATCAGACCTCCTCAGGCACCGGTTGCTGCGCCTTCGGAGCGGGAATGACAGTAATGGTAATGATTGTAGCCAACACCAGCGCAACCGCCATCAACGTATAGGAAGCATTAAAATTCCCCGTTTCGCTATTGAGATACCCCACCAGGTAAGACCCTGCAAACGAGCCCAACGCACCCAGGCTGTTGATCAACCCAATAGCCCCGCCGATCACATTCTTCGGCAATATCTCCGCGATGGCCGCAAAGAACGGCCCGTAAGGCGTATACAAAGCCCCTCCGGCAACCACCAGCAATGCATATGCGATCCAGAAATGCTCGGTGCCGATCCATACCGCTGTGTAAAGGCACACCGCAGCAATCAGCAGAAACGGCCAAACGAACACCTTCCGGTTGCCTGTTTTATCCGAAAAATAGGATGCGGCGAGCATGCCCACCACGGCAAACACATAAGGTACCGCCGACAGCCAGCCCGTGGTCACCATATTCATATTCGGCGCTGCCTTGATGATTGACGGCAGCCACATGACAAAACCATAAACCCCGACGCTCCATAGCAGGTATTGCAGGCACAAGAGAATCACTTTCCTGGATTTAAATGCCTCCGCATAATTTTTAACCGGTTTGATCCCCGCCTGCTCGGCTTTCAGCTTCTCTTCCACGGCCAATTTCTCTTCCTGCGTAAGCCAGTCGGCTTCCATAGGACGCTCGTCGATGAGCTTCCACCAGATAAACGCCCACAGAATGCCGGGCGCACCCTGTATAATAAACATCCACCGCCATCCCAGCGAATCGATCAGGTAGCCCGAGAGCACCGACATCCACAGTACCGTCACCGGGTTACCCAATATCAGGAAAGTATTGGCCCGGGAACGCTCTTCTTTGGTAAACCATTGGCTCAAAAGAATCAGCATGGCGGGCATTACCGCACTCTCCACCACCCCGAGCATGAACCGGATCACGATCAGCGCCGTCGCGTTGTTGACCATCCCCGTAGCTGCGGCCAGTCCACCCCAGAGGATCAGCGAAATGAATATCAGCTTCTTGGCCGTGCGTGTAGCCGCATAATGCGCGCCCGGGATCTGGAAGAAAAAATAGCCCAGAAAGAACAGCGAGCTCAGCAGCGTGGAGGTATTCGGGTCGATATGGAGGTCGTCGGCCATACCTCCCGCCACCGCGAACCCAAAATTGGCGCGGTCGAGGTATGCGAGGCTGTATGTGACAAAAACAACAGGGATAATCCGGTACCAGCGTACCTGGGCGAGTTGCGGCTTCATGCAGGAGTTCAGGGGATGATATGCATTAAAACCCAGATCCCCGGTGGTTCTACCATCGGGGATCTGAAATGTTGGAATTCGTTTGCCGAAGCGTTGTTCGTTTGCTATTCAGCTATTATCATTTACCTGACGGCATTTGGCCAAAATCGCTGATTTACTTTCTGCTGCCCATATTACATTCCTACGGTATTCTTTGGAAGTCTTTTAAGGATCAAATCGCGTAGCAATGTAACATTGGTAGCAGATCGGGATATCCAACGTCCGGAATGCCGTCAGGTATGCAACAACAAAAAATAACAGCGCCGACACAAAAAAGCTACTTGCCAAACAGCTTATAACCAAGGATCAGCGAAGCTTTGCTGTAATCCAGATCGACCCTCGCACGGTATAAATAAAGGCTTCGGGCGAGATAGTAGCGTGCTTCCAGGCTGAAACGCCCGCTGGCAACACCCACTCCGCCGGCAAAATTGGAACCGGCAATCATCCCGTAATTTACATTGTCGTCACTCTTGCCCATAGCCTGCTCCATCAAAGTCCAGGCATACAGCACATTGACAAAAATCTTGGTTCGATCCGTCAGGTAAAAGTGATGACGGATACCCACCGGCAGTTCGATAGTCCAGAAGTCGGCATCGAGCGTGTATCCTGGACCAGCGAGGGGAAATTTGTAGTATTGGAAACTAGGCTCGGCCACGACCGACCATTTGTTTTTATGAAAAGGTGCGAAATATTCTCCTTCCAGACCAATCCGCGCGGAAGCCTCGCTGCCCTTGCGTTTGCCCTTATTCGTAAATGTAAAGTTTTGGGTCGAAACCATGGTCAAATCTGCTCCCGCCGTGATTTTCACGTTAAAAATATTTCTCTTTACCTGCTTGACGATGTTCTTCGCCGCTGGATTACGGCAAATATTATAGCGCTCAAAAAAGCGTATAAGATCGCTGTCGCGGTAATTGGTACGTTCGATCTGAAGCCGTGTAATGCCCTCACATGAAAATTCATTCAGCAGCTGCTGCCGGAAGCCCAAATTAATGGCCCGTTGCCCATTTCCATCGATATACCTCTTGAAAACCAACGGTGTATACAGGGAATCTGCCTTTTGATAGTAAAACTGACTGATATCGTCCCGCTTGTATTGCAAGAGTTTTGCCTCCCCTTCGACCAGCACTTTCAGGAACACGAGCTCCTCCTTCCAGTCGGGATTACGGCCATTGGAAAGCCGGCTCACATCGGTGGAACTCTGATCCGCCTTCACCAAGGCCCGCACGTACGCGTTGCCGCCGTCGATTCCGAACGCGCTCACGTCCTGCAAAGTACCTTCCAGTACTTCGTCACTACCCGGAAGCTGGTAGCGGAAAGACGACGGGTTATTGTCCCAATCCACGTTCCGGATATTACACACGGTTTTAACCTTGTCGTTCCCGACAAAATAGCCTTTTTCAAACCGGATTTGGGCTTTTGCGCCAATCGATAAACAAATGAAGAAGAAAAACAGAATGGGTTTGTTAGAGAGCATGGCGCGGGCGAGTTTCGGCACAATATAATCAAAGTAAAGTGATGTAACCGGTAAGAGCTGTTTATTCCTATCAGGCGTTGCATACCCAGGATTCACGCTTGCCTAATCCCTCTGAAATTGCCGGTAAAAGATGCCCGCCTCTTCCAACGCCTCTTTGCAAATGCTCAGTATTTGCTCCACCGTCCCGGCGATATCTTCCTGCCCGCCGGGCCCGTTTTCCAAAAGATCCAGCGGCTCGTCGAGCAGCGCATTCAAGCCCATAATGGAAATGGTCGTTTTGATTCCGTGGGCAATGCGTCGGATTTCGCCGCGGTCGCGCTTTGCTACCGCCGCTGATAACGCTTCCAATTCCCGCGGCATCAGATGCAGGAACTGTTCGGTCACCAGCTTTTCGTAGATAGCATCGCCGTTGCTGATCTCCCGCATATAGTCAAGATCGATCACTTTGAATGCATTAGCGGGTATGCCTTTTCCCGAAAGGGGTTGAGTGTTAGCGACCAACACTCTGTCCAGTTCGCTCTCTCTAACCGGTTTGGCAATGTGGTCATCCATCCCGAGGCGGATGCATTTCTCTTTTTCCCCTTCCATCGCATGGGCGGTCATGGCGATGACCGGGATGGTCAGTTTCAACTCCTCGCGTATCGCGCGCGTAGCCGCGTACCCATCCATGCCAGGCATTTGAATATCCATAAAAACAAGGTCGAAAGGCTCACTACGAAGCATTTCGATCGCCTCCGATCCATTCGCCGCAACACGGCCTGCTATCCCCCGTTCCTCCATGAGGCGCATCATAAGTCCCTGGTTAATGACATGGTCTTCGGCGATCAGTACCCGCAAGCCCGGCCGTTGCGGGTGGACGGTTTCCACAGAAGTGCCGGCAGGGGACATTTCGCGCTCCACGGTTACCTGATATGGAATTGTCACTTTCACCGAAGTACCTACGCCCGGCTTGCTCGACAGTGCGATATGGCCGTCCTGCAAATGCACAAGATCGCGCACGATGGACAAACCCAGGCCGGTTCCCCCAAACTGCCGCGTAGTGGAATCTTCCGCTTGCCGGAACCGTTCGAAAATTGTTTCGAGCCGTGCGTCTTCAATGCCGATTCCGGTATCCGTCACCTCAAACATGAGATTCACGCGATCATCATTGACGTCGGTCGTGCTAACGCGGAGGTTTATTTCACCGGTTTCAGTGAATTTAAATGCATTGCTTACCAGGTTGACGAGAATCTGCGTCAGCCGGGTCGGGTCGCCCGTAATCGTTTCCGGGATCGCCGGATCGAACGACACAATGAGCGGCACGTGCTTTTCGGCCGAGCGGTGGTGGAACATCGTCCCCACCGAATGCACCAATGCCCCGGGATCGAACGGCACGTGTTCGATCCGCATCATACCCGATTCTATTTTGGACAGGTCGAGAATGTCGTTCACGATTGCCAGCAACGTTTCGCCGGATTGCTGCACGGTGCTGATATGCAAGCGCGTATCGGCGTCGAGTTTTTTCTTTTGGAGAAGGTTGGTGTATCCTAAAATCGCATTCAGCGGAGTCCTGATCTCGTGGCTCATATTGGCCAGAAAGTTCTCTTTCACGAGCACGGCCTCTTTCAGCTTCCTTTCACTGGTATTGAGCTGGCCGATCAGCTCCGCCTGCTTCTTCATGCGACCGATAATGATCGCGAAAACCGCTGTAAGCAACGCCAGCACGCCGATCGTCAGGTACAAGTTCCAGCGCAAAACCCGCTGCCCGCTCTGGTCTACCGCATTGATCTTCACCGCCAGCGCCGCGCGACTGGTGCTATCCGCCTGATGCGAGAGCCCGCTGCTCATCCGGTACTCATCGAGCAAGCTTTCGTTTGCGCTGATCAGCTCCTCCAAATTACGCCGTGTCATATATTGCACCGCCACCAATGCCAGCACGGCGGCCACGAAACCTATGGTAATGTATATGACGAGCGTGCGGACTCTCATGGGCTCAGCTTTTCAAAATCACAAAACATTCAACCTCCGGTTCAGCGCCGCACGATAGGTGTCGGCTACGGGCACCATTTTCTTGTTGATAATAAGCGTGCCGCCTTCGATCGTGTCGATTTTACCCACCTGGATGATGAACGAGCGATGTACGCGCAGGAATTTCGAGTCGGGGAGTTTCGCTTCGACCTCCTTCAAAGAGGTGTGTACGGAATAAAATCTTTCGAGGGTGTACAGTTTGACATAATCCCCCATCGCCTCGGCATACAATATATCGGCGATTTTCAGGCGGCGGACAATGTTCGAATCCCTGATGAACAGGAAACTGTCGTCCTCGATCTTCACCTCCTGCTTTTTACTTCTGAAAATCTCCTTGGCTTTTTCAATGGCTTGCAAGAAGCGGGCAGGCGTTACCGGTTTGGTGATATAATCGGCCACATTGAGCTCGAATGCCTCGGCGGCATACTCTTTTTTGGAGGTCGTAAATATAATGACGGGATTTTTGCTGCCCAGGCTTTTCACCAGTTCGATACCCGTCATCCCTTCCATTTCAATGTCGAGCAGCAAAAGGTCCACCTGTTCATCCATAATCCTGCGATAGGCGTCCATAGCATTGTCGCATTCTCCGATGAGCATCAGCTCTTTGTCGTGCTTCACGAGCTGTTTCAATGTGGTGCGGGCAATGATGTTGTCGTCGATCACCAGGCAATTCATAACTAACGATCCGTTTTGGTGGGGGGAATGCGAAAACCAATGTAGCGAAAAGAAATCATAAAGACACTTTTGCTCCTTTCACCGACAGTTTCTGCCCTTCTGCCCACGCACTGTTTCCCGGATTAGCCGCATCAGGTAGTTTTGGATCATTCAAACGATCAATCACCAAAAAACATAGCATCACAATGAAAACTTTCATCACATCCGCTATCATCGCCGCACTGGCGATCACAGGAGCTCAGGCACAAACCCTTGCCAAAGACATCAAAAAAGAACATCGCGCCGAAAAACACGCCGAAGCACGCCAGGAAGTAAGTTCCCGGTCCAAAGACAGCTTTTACGCCGATTTCGGCCAGGTACCCGACGCCAAATGGGTAAGAGGCCCGCAATTCGATGAAGTTACGTTCACCAAAGACGGCCAGAAACAAACTGCCTACTACGACAACCATTTCATGCTCGTAGGCACCACCGCCGACAAAAAATTCTCCGACGTCCCTGCCAAAGCGCAAAAAGAGATCCAGAAACAATTTAAAGGCTACGCGATCGGTGCGGTGGTAGAATACAAAGACAACGAAAATAACGACACCAATATGCTCCTCTACGGCACACAGTTCGAGGACGCCGACCACTATTTCGTGACCGTTTCCAAAGGTAAAGAAGCCGATGTGCTGATGGTCAAAACCGACGGCGAAGTCTCGTTTTTCAGCACCCTTCGTAAATGATGGTTTGAAGCTCTTGCTTCGAACACGCTATTCGCAGGCCTCCGGCCGGTCAATACTGCAAGCATATTGCAA
>DATMSL010000867.1:0-4733 GCA_035565435.1 Dyadobacter sp.
GTCCAACGGCGTCCTTGTAGTTAGCGCTGTTCTGAGTTGCCTCGGTAGTCGGGTAAGGCTGCCGGCGCGGGATGGTTCCATTCGAGAAGTTACCCACGTAGTTAATCGGCGTCAACACGGGGAAACCTGAACGTTTCCAGTTGCTCCATGCTTCCACGAAGTTGAACTGAATACCGGTAGTAGCCCAATATTGCTCGTTGATCTGCTTCAATGCATTCGCAGCGTCCAAAGGATGCGCAGCAGCATATGTATCGGCAGTAGCAGCATCGATCACCGCAGCGGCACCATATTTACCGACAGCCTGGATACCAGCCGAAAGACCGTTTTTGTAATGCGCAGCAGCGGTTCCCCCTACCGCAAAGCCACGTGTTGCGGCTTCTGCCAGCAACAATTCGGTTTGAGCGTAAGTAAGCACGAAAATCGGTCCGCTTCTTGAACGGTAAATGCCGGTCGGGCGTGAGTATTTGCCGATAGGCGTCGCGTCTTCTCCCGTTCCCGTTCCTCCCGGGTAACCTGCCGACTTGGTAATGTCCGTTGCCCCGCCATTCATATCGTAGCCATTTGGAAGGCCCAATTGGGACGCAGGAGTTGCGTCTCCAATGTTCGTAATATCCTGGTTAGCTTTAAGACCAGGCGCAGGCACTTCGGCAATTTTGCCCAAACGTGGGTCATTATTCGATTTCAGGTAATCGATCATGGTTTTACTCCATCTTACCTGGTAAATATCCGCCGGCGTCGACAACGCGGCGCCGTTGCCATTGGTATAACCATTCGCATCGTCCATTATAACATACGCATCGTCGGCCACACTTGTAAACACGCCGCCGGCGGCCGCTTTTTCGGCGTAGGTCTTAGCGGTCGCGAGATCAGCCTTCGTGAGGCGCATGGCCAGTTTCAGCATCAGGGAGTAGCCATACCTCTTCCATTTACCAATATCGCCCTTGTAGTTTGCAAACGAATCGTTGGCAGGGATGGCAGCTGCGGGGTTCAATGCAGCTACGGCAGCATCCAGGCGCGAAAGCAACGATTTGTAAATGCTTTCCTGGGTATCGTAAACCGGTAGCGTAATGTCCGTTTTCGCCTGTAATGCCTGCGTGTAAGGGATATCACCATAAATATCGGTCAGAGTCGCCAATGCCTGTACCTGCATAATGATTGCGACGCTGGTCAGGTTTACGAGGGCTGGCTTATCCTTCGTTAGCTGCTCCATTTCGTAGGCCAGGCTGGCCGCGCGGTAACCGGTGTTCCATGAGCTCGCCAGGTAAGAGTTGGTATTGCTCGATGGCACATATTTGTCGGCATTAGAGTAGTAGTTGGCTGCACCGGAAGTAGTCGACGACAGGATTTGCACCCACATACTCTGAAACAGGATGTTACCATTATAACCAGCCGTCGCGTTTGCGTGATTAAACTGGATTGTCGGCAACAAAAGGTTTGGATCGAATGTCTCGGCTGGTGACCTGGTTGGGTCGGTATTCAGTTCATCGAATTTATCCGTACAAGCCAAGGGAAGCAGGCCTGCCAGGACGATTATATTGATTAGTCTCTTTTTCATATTTATGCTCATTTGAACTTGAAGGCCACGTTAACACCATAGTTCCGCGTTGCAGGCAAGCTTGTGCCTTCCAGACCGGAGTATTTCAGGTTAGCACCGAAAGTTGCCTCCGGATCGATGTTGTCAGTCTTCTTCATAAAATAGAACAGGTTTCTGGAAACGAGCGAAATATTCACAGCTCGGATCAACGGCCATTTTTCCAACATTTTGGCTGGCAGACTATACCCTAATGTAACCTGGCGAAGTTTGATAAAGTCACCATCCAGCACGCCGATACCTGTTACCTTGCCGGCGAGAGCGGTGTAATAGTTCTCCGCACTTGCAGTAACGGTGTTGGGCGCTCCGCTTTCTGTGACACCGGTGGTAATACCGCCTTCGCGACCCACCAGTGTTTCCTTCGCCAAGCCCCGACGATAGGCGTAGTTTTCGGTGGCGGAAAGGATTTTGTTGCCGAAGTTGTAGTCGATCAGGAACGACAGGTTCAGGTTACCCAGCCGGAAGTCGTTATTCAGACCACCGTAAAGCGTCGGCAGCACGGTTCCGTAGTTTTTAAGTTCACCACGAACGGGAAGTCCCGCTTCGTCTACGACAATCTGGCCATCGGCCGAGTATTTGTAATCGTACGCGCGGATTTGAGGACCAGCCTCTCCTACAACAAATGCGGTAATGGCATCACCCAGAGTCGCACGGGTCTGGCCGAGTGCCACCGGTTTGTTGTCGGGATCCGTTTTCAGAATTTTGTTTTTTACGGATGTCAGGTTGAAAGACGTATTCCATTCGAACCTCGATGTTCTTACAGGTGTTCCCGTCAGCATCAATTCAAGACCACGGTTCTGGATGGAACCAGTCCCTACCACACCACTCACATAACCCGTTGCGGCGCTGTACGTCGCGGGCATGATTTCGTTTCTTGTTTTCTGGCTGTAATAAGAAGCGTCCAGACCAAGGCGGTTGCCGAAAAATTTCAATTCCAAACCAAATTCAAGTTCATCCTTGGTAAATGGTTTCAGAAAAAGATTAGGCAATGCGTCGGAGAAATTTCCAGTTGGCACGCCGTTGAATGAGTTACCTACACCATAATAGATAGCAGTACCATAAGCAGAGGTAGGCTCACCGCTGGTGCGCGCATACGAAGCACGGATTTTACCAAAGCTCAGGCTCGAAACATTCAGCATATCGGTAAAGATGAATGCACCCGTTACTGATGGCGTAAAAATACTCCTGTTTGAGCTCGGCAATGTCGAATACACATCATAACGACCCGTTGTGCTCAGGTTAAGAATACCTTTATAGCCGAAATCGAGGCTATAATAAGCCGACTGCACATCCCTGTTGTCGACTTCGTAGTTACGGCTGTAAGTAACGACGTTGTTCCAGCTATACAGATATGGCAATACGAACTGGTTTCCGGAGATCTGCACCTTTTCATAACGGTTTTTCCGGACGTTCGCACCGGCAATGGCATCTACGGAAAGATACCCGAACGTCTTGTTAATACCAAGCAAGCCGTCGAAGTTCAATTCTGTTCTCTGCGCATTAGACAACTCATCCAGTGCGCCTTTGAAGTTGGTCGAATAAGCAGTTCCCCAAGGCGTAACTTTAAATATCCGATCGTTGGCATTGTCGTAACCCATCCGGGCCTGCGCGTAGATCCAATCGGCAAACTGGTACTTTGCTGCCACCGCCGAGATCAAGCGCTTACGATTGGCGTCGTTCACAAACTGACTGGTAACAAAATAAGGGTTCGTCACATATTCATCGTCGGAGAAAACGATTTCCCGCCCGGTAACCGGGTCATAACCCGGAGCCAGAATACGCTGATCGATATTGGTTGCGAGGAAAATACCATTATTGGCATTCATAGGGCCGTCGCTGAGCACAGGTTTCCCTGTAATTTTCTCGTCGATATAGTTGGCCATCACATTTACACTCAACTTCTTCGTGATGTTTTGATCGGCGGTAAGGTTAATGGTTCTTCTGACCAGGCCGCTGTTTTCCAGAATCGACTTGTTATCCAGATTTGCGAGCGAAAGCCTGAACGATCCGTTATCGCCACCTTTGGTCACCGAAATACTGTTGGTGAAGTTGCTGCCATTGCGGTAGAAATGCTTCACGTTGTCTTTCTGGGCAGAATACTTGTAGGTCTTGCCATCGAACTGAACTATATCCGACCCGTCCAGTTTAGCACCCCAGCTCGAACGTGCCGTTTGACGCGCCAATGCCGTGGTAGCCGGTTTCTGGCCACCCGTACCCTGTCCGTACTCATATTGAAAATCGGTCATGTCGCGAGGTGCATCCAGTGAGTAGTTCAGATTGTAATCCACTGAAAAATCACCCTTCTTGCCCGCTTTGGTTTTAACGAGAATTACCCCGTTCGATGCACGGGCACCGTACAAACCGGATGCCGCCTGACCTTTCAACACGGTCATCGATTCGATGTCGTCCGGATTGAGGTTACCCAAACCGTCACCACCATCAGCACCACCCCATTCGCCGGCACTGCCGCGCTGCGTGTTATCCATAGGCACGCCGTTGATAACGATCAGCGGTGATCCGCCCGAGTTCATACTTGGCATACCACGCATAAGGATCTTGGCCGTACCACCCGGGCCGCCACTCGTTCCTTTTACGTTCAGTCCGGCCACGCGTCCGGCCAGCGAGTTACCCACGTTCGTTTCTCTCGCCTTGGTCATCAAATCACCACCAATGGTGCTCACGGCATAGCCTAGTTTACGGGCCTCCTTTGAAATCCCAAGGGCGGTTACCACCACTTCTTCCAGATTCGCAACATCCGGGGCCATTTTGATTTCGATGGTGCTGCGATTACCCACGGGAATCTCCTGTTTACGATACCCGATAAAGCTGATCACCAACACATCGGTGTCCTGCACTCCCGCTAACGAAAAGTTACCCTCTACATCCGCATTGGTACCTTTCGTTGTTCCTTTCACCGTCACTGCCACGCCAGGAAGTCCCTGGTCTTTTTCGTCGACGACCTTGCCCGAAACTGTCCGTTCCTGCGCAAATGCGGTCAGCGAAGCAAAAAGCAAAAATAGTCCCAGGGGGATGATTCCCTTTCCAAGAACTATGTGTAGCCTTTCTTTCATAGGTTAATAAATTTGTAAATTTTAAATAGGTTAAAATTGGTAAAGGCCGAATTTTCGCTAGGCAAAAACCC
>DATMSL010000868.1:0-4371 GCA_035565435.1 Dyadobacter sp.
AAATGCCAGTCAATTTACTTTTCATTGACATTGGTACCATGGAAGCGAAGAAAAGAGTCATCACCATCTACAAAAACCTCAACGACCCGTATGTCGATATAATGCTTACGGGCAATGGGGAGACGCCAAGTGAGCGTTTCGATCGGTTTTTTGAGATTCGGAAGAAATTTGAGCTTTTCAAAGGCTTTGACCATAGTACTCGTGACAGAACCATGAAAATCCGAAAAGCTGAATGGTTTTAAAAAACAGTGAATTCATCTAATTCACAAAGCGGGCACGCTAAAATAAAATTCCCCCACCTCCCCGCGCCTTCCTGCGAAACATTCTATTTTTGCAGGATGTATAAGATTCTGATCTCCCCTATACTTTTCCTGTTTGACGCTGAGCGCATTCACCATTTTGTGTGCGAAGCGCTGCATTTCGCTTTTAAAATCCCTTTTATGCCGCAGATCATACGTGCTATGTACACGTACGAGCATCCTGACCTGGTGCAGGAAGTGGCCGGTTTGCGGTTTCGTAACCCGGTAGGACTGGCCGCAGGTTTCGATAAGAACGCTGAAATGGTGGACCAGTTGGAAGCATTGGGTTTCGGTTATATCGAGATCGGAACGGTGACGCCGCGTCCTCAGCCGGGGAATGACAAGCCGCGACTGTTCCGCCTCAAAAAGGATAAGGCACTGATCAACCGGATGGGTTTCAATAACAAGGGCGTGCAGGTGGCCGCAGCAAAACTGGCCAAACGGAAGTCCAAAATCCTGGTAGGAGGGAATATTGGCAAAAATAAAGATACCCCGAACGAGCAGGCGCTGAGCGATTACCTGATCTGCTTTCGCGAGTTGTTCGATGTGGTGGATTATTTTGTAGTGAATGTAAGCTCGCCGAATACGCCGGGATTACGCGATTTACAGGAAAAAGGCCCTTTGACCGAAATCCTGAAAGAACTTCAAACCAAAAATAGAGAGAAGGCTAATCCAAAGCCCATCTTTTTGAAAATAGCGCCGGACTTGACGACAAGCCAGCTGGACGATATTATCGATATTGTAAAAGAAACCGGCATCGCCGGCGTGATCGCTACCAACACGACGATCAGCCGCGAAGGACTTGTAACCGATCAGGCCGAAGTGGCGCAAGTAGGAGCGGGTGGATTGAGCGGCGCGCCGCTGACACATCGCTCGACGGAAGTAATTCGTTACCTTTGTGAACAATCCAATCATGCATTTCCCGTTATCGGAGTCGGCGGTATCGCTACTCCCGGAAACGCTTTGGAGAAAATTAACGCAGGCGCCGGCCTGATTCAGCTTTATACCGGCTTTATTTACGAAGGACCCGGTGTGGTCAGCAGTATCTGCAAAGCATTGGTCAGGAAGTAAAATCAGAAAACACAGCACTTCACGCATTCCCGGAATTGAAATAAATGTCAGTCAACAAGCCAAGAGGTAACACACAACGCCAGAAGCCGGAGGAGGCCACAGCTCCCCGCTTTCGTGTATCCCTCGATTGGGAACACATTTTCACCAGCCCGAAGAATACGCTGGCCTGGGGCACATTCTTTATCGTACTGGGATTGATCCTGGAAACATCCTTTTTCTCCTACATCGTCACCGGTCTTTCGGACCAGAGCGTACTGGACGGTCTGGGGCATCAGTCTATCCGCGATGCCGGACGGCAGACCCGCAATTTCCTGGGTGTGCTCGGGGCGGTGGTTTCGCACATTTTCGTGTACCGCTGGTTCGGTTTGGGCGCATTATTGCTGCCGGTCGTGCCTTTTGTGGCAGGCTGGAAAATGGCGTTCGGTAGAGAAATATTGCCATTGGGAAGGGCTACCAAAGAAGTAATCTTTTTTACGCTTTGGGTGAGCGTGCTGATGGGCTATATTATTCTCATGAGCAATACCGAGAACACGCTAAGCTTCCTCTCCGGGGGCTTCGGATACCTGGTGAACGTTTCGCTTTTCGATTGGCTGAAATGGGGAAGTGTGCTGCCCATTCTCTTCGCATTGTTCGTGTTCGCGGTATTCTTCTACGACGTGCGCGATAAGTATGAGTCGTGGCAGGCGAGGCATGCCAAGCCGGAAGCTGCGGCCGAAGAAACTGGTGACGGTTCGCTTGCTCCGGTGGGGACCGAGGAAGAAATTGCTCCCGAAAGCAAATTTGTGTCGGTAGTGCATGATACTTATGATGACGAGGTGCTGGCACCGGAAGAACAGCCGGATTCTGATCAGGAAACCGAAGAAGAGGCTCCGCGTGTGGCACCGCATCCTGCGGTAGTATTGCCGGTAACGCCCCAGGCGCCAGCGGTACCGGCTGCATCAACGAGCATTGACTTGCCGGTCATGCCGATGGAAGTGTCGGCCGTGCCATCCGAGCCGCTGCTCGAACTGGAAGTGGAGGATACCACTCAGGCCAAGGAAACTACCGAGGAAGAATTCGAGGACGAAGATATAAATGCGTCCATATTGCGCGAGTTCGGGCAATATGATCCGATGCTCGACTTGCCGTCCTATCATTTCCCGACGATCGACCTGCTGAACGAGGTATTCGAAAATCAGCATGAAAAAGTAAGTCAGGAGGAGCTGGAAAGTAATAAAACCAAGATTGTCGACACGCTCGGCAGCTATGGGATCAATATTTCCAAAATCAAGGCGACGATCGGGCCGACGGTGACGCTTTACGAAATCATTCCGGAAGCGGGTGTGCGGATCTCGAAAATCAAAAACCTGGAGGGCGATATTGCATTGAGCCTTGCTGCGCTAGGTATCCGTATCATTGCCCCGATGCCGGGCCGCGGTACCATTGGTATCGAGGTGCCGAATAAGAACCGGGAGACGGTTTTTGCGCGATCGGTACTGGCCAATGACCGTTTCCAGAAATCAACCTACGATTTGCCCATTGTTTTGGGTAAAACCATTTCAAACGATATCCATATTGCCGACCTGGCGAAAATGCCGCACTTGCTGATGGCGGGTGCCACCGGGCAGGGAAAGTCGGTGGGTCTGAACGTGATCCTGGCCTCGCTGATTTACAAAAAGCACCCGGCCGAGCTCAAATTCGTATTGGTCGATCCCAAAAAGGTTGAATTGACCCTTTTCAACAAATTGGAAAGGCATTTCCTAGCCAAGCTGCCGAATGCGGAAGAGGCGATCATTACCGATACCAAAAAGGTGATTTTTACATTGAATTCCCTCTGTATCGAAATGGATTCGCGCTATGACCTGCTGAAAGAGGCCGCGGTACGGAATTTGAAGGAATACAATACGAAGTTCGCTGCAAGAAGGCTGAACCCCGAAAAGGGGCACCGTTTCCTGCCTTATATAGTACTGGTAATTGACGAGTTGGCCGACTTGATGATGACGGCCGGCAAGGAGGTTGAAACGCCGATTGCGCGTTTGGCACAGCTGGCACGCGCGGTGGGGATTCACCTGGTAGTGGCCACGCAGCGGCCTTCGGTAAAGGTTATCACGGGTTTGATCAAGGCGAACTTCCCGGCACGTCTGTCGTTTCGTGTAACATCGAGCATCGATTCGCGTACAATCCTGGATATGGGCGGTGCGGAGCAGCTCGTTGGGCAGGGGGATATGTTGCTCGCGATCAACTCGGAGGTGATCCGCTTGCAATGCCCGTTCATCGACACCCGCGAGATCGAGGATATTTGCGAGTATATCGGCGGGCAGCGTGGTTATGACGAGGCTTATGCATTGCCTGAATACGAAGGCGAGGATGCAGCGGAAGGTAAAGCCGAACTCAACCCGGATGATTTCGATAGTTTGCTGCCCGATGCCGCACGACTGATCGTGACACACCAACAAGGCAGTACATCGCTGATCCAACGCAAAATGAAGCTCGGCTACAACCGCGCGGGCCGCATTATGGATCAATTGGAAGTACTGGGTGTGGTGGGGCCATTCACCGGCAGCAAGGCACGCGATGTGATGTTCCACGACCTGAATATGCTGGAAGAGCACCTCCGTGCAATGGGCGTAAATTAGTCCCGGGCGCTATTAAACCATTGTGATTTTGTAAAGTCTAAAATTGAAATATTTCACTTAAAACCCCGTTTGTATAAACTTAGTAGGTATTAAATCATTGAATATGAGAAATTTGAAGAAGAGTGCTTGTTTGCTTGCGGCATTGACGATTTTTATTTTGAGCCCATTCGCTTCCCAGGCGCAGGGCGACAAAAAGTCATCGGATATCCTGAACGCTATGAGCAACAAGTACCAGAAGATCAAATCCTTTAAAGCACTTTTTACCTACATTACCAAGGGTGAAAAGCCGCTGAAAGGAGAAGCGACTGTGAAGGGCTCGAAGTTTCGGTTGAAAATGGCAGGTCAGGAGATCTTTAATGACGGTAAATTGATGGCTACTTACATCA
>DATMSL010000869.1:0-4029 GCA_035565435.1 Dyadobacter sp.
GGTGAAAATCCTGATATTCTCGTCGCAGGATGAAGAATTGTACGCTATTCACTATGTAAAGGCTGGTGCGAACGGTTATCTGCCCAAAGATACCTCCAATGAAGAACTGGAAAAAGCGATCACTTCGGTGCTCGCAGGCGGCACTTATATCAGTAATGTAATCCAGGACCAGCTCGTCAATAACACGCTCCTCGAACGCGAAAGTAAGGAAAGCCCGCTCGAAATCCTCTCGAATCGCGAGCTGGAAATCATGGACATGCTGCTCACTGGCAAATGGACGAAAGACATTGCGATCGACCTCAATATCAAGGAAAGCACAGTGTCGACCTACAAGGCCAGAATCTTCGAAAAGCTCGAAGTGACGAACATTCTGGAGTTGTTCAAAAAGGTCGAAATCTATAAACGGCGCAAGACGGGATTCAACTGAGAAATTGGTTGATTGAAGTTGTACTATAACGACGTAGAAGTGCTACTAAATGCCGTCGATATATTAGTAAACTGCAATTAAAGTCGGGCTACTTACTATTTCATTTTGAATATTTACTTTTACAGAAGAAGCTGCAACGGGCATGTTGCAGGGCTTAGACCTCTATCATAAAAAGTTTTTATTTAGAATGGAAAGATCGGTAAACCTTTCAAAATCAGCTGAATTGCCGTTTCTGTGTGGTGTTGTCATTACCATTACCGCGGGTTCGCTACTCTGGAGCTCTCTTATTTATTGCATTTCCCTGCTTTTCTGACGGAAGCGGAACCGACCATGAACTATGTTTGCCATGGATTGAAAGGCCTCTTCCCGGACAGTTCGCATGGTCCATCGTCGGGCCGACGGCCCCATGGTCGGCGGTCGGCTGTCAGTCGTCGGCTGCCAAAGCGTATGTCTTGTTAAATAAAGTTAAAGCCTCATTATCAGCTGGTTTTGTTAACTTTTTTTAAGAGCGTCGTGGTGGTGCCGGCGTATCGTGTTGAATAGTTTTGGTCCTTCATCCAAAACACCTTCAAACATGATATCCTTCAAGAAATGGAACGATCTGGCAGGGTGGGCCGTGTTGGCCGTCAGCCTGATCACCTACGTCCTGACGATGGAGCGGACCGCCAGCTTCTGGGACTGCGGAGAGTTCATCGCCTGCGCATTCAAATTGCAGGTGCCACATCCGCCGGGCGCGCCGCTTTTCCTGCTTATCGGACGGCTGTTTGCCTTGCTGGCCCTCGGTGACGTTATGAGAGTGGCCTATTGGGTTAACATGGTCTCTGTGCTGAGCAGCGCATTTACCATCTTTTTCCTCTTCAAAACTATCAGTTTGATCGCGTGGAAACTGGTTGGTAAGAAACCAGAGGACCGTAGTGTCGCGGACGTATTACTCGTGACAGGCGCGGCAGTTGTGGGCTCGCTTGCGTATGCGTGGTCGGACTCGTTCTGGTTCTCGGCCGTGGAAGCCGAGGTTTATGGTTTGTCGTCGTTTTTTACCGCCATCGTGATCTGGGCGGTGTTTAAATGGGAATCCATCGAGGAGCCCGCCACCGGGAACCGCTGGTTGATCCTGACTGCCTATCTGGTAGGGCTTTCTATCGGTGTTCATTTGCTGAACCTTGTGACCATACCGGCATTGGCATTGGTATATTATTTCAAAAAATACCCGAAACCCGGCTTTCTGGGGGCGTCAATCGCTGTTCTGTCTGGTCTTTTGATCTTGGGCATTATCAACGCCGGCATCATTCCCGGACTGCCCGAGCTTGCGGGGAAATTCGAGATCTTCTTCGTCAATTCGCTGGGGCTGCCTTACAACACCGGCATTGTATTCTTTACGATCCTTTTTCTAGGCGGCCTCGTTTGGGGGATACGGTATTCGCATCGAACCCACCGCGCATTGTTGAATACGGGCCTGCTTTCGTTTGCGTTTATCCTCATAGGTTATGCTTCCTATTCACTGGTGTTGGTGAGGTCGGGCTACAACACGCCCATCAACGAGAACAACCCCAGCGATCTCCTCCGGTTTGTGTATTATCTCAAAAGGGAACAGTACGAAAGCCGGCCGCTGCTGTACGGGCCTTCGTTTGTTTCGAGGCCCATCAGCCAGAAGCGTGGGGCGCCTGTTTATGCCAAAAAGGACGGCAAATATGTATTGATCGACTACAAGCCCGTGTACGAATATGAGCCGGGCAGTAAAATGCTGTTGCCGAGGATGTACAGTTCCAATCCGGGGCATCCGCAGTTGTATCAGCAAATGACGGGAGTCGCTGAGGGCCAGAAACCTACAATGCGACACAACCTCTCATACCTGTTTTCGCATCAGCTCGGGCATATGTACTGGCGTTATTTCCTCTGGAATTTCGTCGGGCGCGAAAGCGACCGGGAGGGAGCCGGTATTTTAATGCCCTGGCAGACCAGCCAATCGTTTCCGAAAAGCATCAGGCAGAACCGCGGGCATAACAACTTTCTTATGCTGCCGTTTTTGCTCGGTATTGCAGGTATTGTATATATGTACTATTACCGGCGGAAAGACTTGCTGGTTCTGGGATTTCTGTTCATTCTTACGGGCGTCGCGCTGGTGATTTACCTCAATTCACCGCCCAGCGAGCCGCGCGAGCGTGATTACATTTATGTGGGTTCGTTCTATGTTTTCTGCATGTGGATCGGCTTCGGCGTGATGGCAGTGGCGAAATTGTTCGAAAAGGCGGTTCAGAAACCGGTATTGCGGGTCGGAATCGCGGGGCTGGCCTGCTTTTCGGTACCGGCGATCATGGTGGCGCGAGGCTGGGACAATCACGACAGGGCAAACCGGTACCATTCCGTAGATTTTGCCCGTAACCTGCTCAATTCCTGCGCACCGAATGCGATCCTGTTCACCGGTGGGGATAATGATACCTTCCCATTGTGGTACGTGCAGGAAGTGGAGGGGTTCCGGACCGACGTGCGCGTATGTGTGCAGACGTTCCTGGGCGCGGACTGGTACATCGAACAATTGAAACGGAAGATCAACCAATCGGACGCATTGCCGCTTTCGCTGGATTCGGGCAATTATCAGTTGGGCAAAAATGAATACTTGCCATTTTATGAGATTCCCTCAGTGAAAGGGGGTATTAACCTCAAAGAATACCTCGATCTGATCCATCAGGATAACAAGGCGATCCAGGTACCGCTTACCAGCGGCGATATGACCTCGATCCTGCCGTCGGCGATGCTCTTCCTGCCGGTGGATACAAAAGAGGTCACGAAGATGAATATTGTCAAAAGCGACCTGACGCCGTATCTCACTGACTCCATGAGCTGGAAAATCGGCGAAACGGACCTGCTGAAAGGTGATCTGGTAATGCTCGACATTATCTCAACCAATAACTGGAAACGGCCGGTGTATTTCTCGTCCACGATGGGCGCGTCCCACAATCTGGGTTTGCAGGAATACCTTCAACTCGAAGGTTATGCCTACCGCCTGCTGCCGGTGCGGGTCCCCGGCGCTACGGACGGCTACGTTAACTCCGACATCATGTACGACAACATGATGAACAAAATGCAATGGCGGGAAACGAACAACCCCCAGGTGTATTACGACGATACCTATCGCGGGGCGCCGGTGATTACGGCGAGGCTTTCGTTCCTGCGGCTCGCGCAGCAGCTTATCGCGGAAAACAGGATCGATAAGGCCCGCAGAGTCGTTGACAAAGGCATGGCCGTCATGCCTGACGATACCATTCCGTACGATCAGATCTCGGCAGGTTTTGTCGGGGCGCTGTTTGATGTGGGTGAGAACGAAAAAGCACTGGATTCTGCACGTGCGATGGCCATTCGTTCGGATGAAAACCTTTCTTGGATCAAGAAGAAGGATAACCGCGGTCGCGATGTAAATACCGATCTATTTATCCTGCAAAGCATTGTCCGCGAGTGCCGGAGGGCAAAACAGGACAAGGAGGCCGACCGCTTCGAGGCGATTTTCAAGAAGCACCTGATCGCGTTTAATATTTATGGAGGATGAAATTCTTTGGGCAAGGCCTGGTGTTCGGAGTGACCGCTTAGTAGAAACTTTACTGCCTCAA
>DATMSL010000870.1:0-6094 GCA_035565435.1 Dyadobacter sp.
AGGATGAGTCAATCTTTAATCTTGCGCTGCTGGATGTAACCGAGCAGGGATTACTTACTGACCAGGTCGAGAGCAACAATGGCGATATGGTTACCGTTTTAGCGACGGTTTTCCGCATAGCCGAACACTTCCTCGAACACAATCCCGGGAGTATGATTATGTTCAGAGGAAGCGAAAAACGAAGGCACCGTCTTTACAGAATTATACTGAGGCGCGAATTTGAGTTCATTTCGAAGAAGTTCGCCATTTACGGCGGCATTACCGGGAACCTTACCCCATTCGAGCCGGAAATAAACTATGATTTCTATTCCATTAAACAACGTGAATTATGAACGATGTCAAAACATTCAAGCTAGATTCGTCCGCACAGAAGCTAGTTAACAGGAAGGTGAAAGAAATGAACGACTTCCTCGCAACCGTGGACATCAAAAAGTTCTTCGAAGAAGAAGCCAAACGGAAAAAAGCCGCAAAGTCTTAGTATGTCGTTCCTCATTCTCTTCGAACTGGCGGTAGCAGCTGCTATTTCGGGCTGCGCCCAGCCCGCAGAAAAACCCAAAGCGGCCGTGCCCGTATACGAATTCGCCCCTACCCCATCCTGGCAGGACGAATTCAACACGCCCGGCAAGCCCGATGCCGCCAAGTGGAGCTACGACCTCGGCGACCATGGCTGGGGAAATAATGAGCTGGAAAACTATACCAACAAGATCGGGAATGCCAAAGTGGAGAATGGCAATCTAATAATCACGGCCATTAAGGAGCCGTCGGGGAAGCAGCAGTACAGCTCGGCGAGATTGGTTTCGAAGGGTAAAGGAGATTTTACGTACGGAAAATTCGAGATCAGGGCGAAACTGCCGAAAGGACGCGGGACGTGGCCGGCTATCTGGATGCTGGCCAGCGGGAACAATTACGGTAACAAAGGCTGGCCGGACAATGGCGAAATCGATATTATGGAGCACGTCGGCTTCGACCAGGACCGGTTGCATGGAAATATCCATACGAAAGCATTCAATCACGCTATTAAAACCAACAAGGGCAACAACGTGATCGTGAAGGGGCTTTCGGAAGACTTCCATGTGTACACCTGCGAATGGACGCCCGAGACCGTGACGATCCTCGTCGACGGCAATGCCTATTTCACCTTCAAAAAGGAAGCAGCCTACCAATGGCCTGAATGGCCGTTCGACAAGCCGTTTCACTTAATTTTAAACATAGCCGTCGGAGGTAACTGGGGCGGGCAGAAGGGCGTGGATGACAGCATTTTCCCGCAAAAAATGGAGGTCGATTACGTGCGCGTGTACCCGCTCGTGACGAAGTAGCGACTTTGAAAATCCAGTGCACGGAAGTATCTTGCACCATGGATCATTTCGTTGTTTCGGCCAGGAAGTATCGTCCCGTCACCTTTGATTCGGTGGTGGGTCAATCACACATCACTACCACATTAAAGAATGCCATTCGCACCAATCACCTCGCACAAGCTTTCCTTTTCTGCGGTCCGCGCGGAGTAGGAAAAACCACCTGTGCACGTATTTTGGCCAAAACCATCAACTGCCAGAACCTGGGCGATGATGTGGAGGCCTGCGGCGAATGCGAGTCTTGCGTGAGCTTCCAGAACAACGCTTCCTTTAATATCCACGAGCTCGATGCGGCCTCCAATAACTCTGTGGAAGATATCCGTAACCTGATCGACCAGGTGCGCTACCCGCCTCAGACCGGGAAGTACAAGATCTACATTATCGATGAGGTCCACATGCTTTCGCAGGCCGCTTTCAATGCATTTCTGAAAACATTGGAAGAACCTCCTTCGTACGCTATTTTCATACTTGCTACGACGGAGAAACACAAGATCCTGCCAACGATTCTTTCGCGCTGTCAGATTTTCGACTTCAACCGTATTCAATCGAAAGATATCGCGCACCACCTTGCCGATATTGCAAAAAAGGAGGGTATCAATGCAGAACATGAGGCACTGGAACTGATCGGCCAGAAAGCCGACGGCGGTTTGCGGGATGCGCTTTCGATGTTCGACCTTAATGTCACGTTTTCTACCAACAACCACCTTACCTACTCGGCGGTGCTTGAAAACCTGCACATTCTCGACTACGACTACTATTTCAAAATCACGGACGCGCTCACGGCTGGCAGCATTGCCCGCTCGCTGGTGCTTTTTGATGAAATTTTAAGGAAGGGATTCGATGGCCACCTATTTGTGATAGGACTTCTCGAACACTTCCGGAACCTGCTCGTATGCAAGGACCCGGCGACAGTAACCCTGTTACAAGTTTCCGAGTCGGCTGAGCGGAAATACCTTGAACAATCCCTAATGGCCGACCTCAGCTTTCTGCTTTCTGCGCTGAGCATTACCGGGCAATGCGATATCAATTACAAATCGGCGAAAAACCAGCGGTTGCATGTGGAGCTCTGTCTCATGAAACTCGCCAATTTGCCCCAGGTTCTTCAACTTCATTCTCTTGCAGCCGTTGATGAAACGGCAAAAAAAAAAGTTGAGCCTCAACCATCCCTGAACAATCCGGCGGCGACATCAGGAGCCGGAACTACTCCGCAGTCTGCTGCACCTGCTAATGGACAACCGTCAAACGGAGCCAGCTATGTACAGTCAGCGCCACAGCCGGCGGCAGCTATGCAGCAAGTGCAATCTATACAAGCAGCGCCCCAGCAGACGCCTCCGCAGCAACCCGCCGCTTCCCGCCTCAAAAACACAATTTCACTAAATCCGTCACTGACACCGCCTGCGCAGGCAGCGAAAGAGCCAACCGCCCAGCCGACAGTTGAATATGCCGCTGTTCCTAATGGGGCAAAAAGGGAAGAATTAACATTGGCCAATTTGCAGCGTTTCTGGTACGAATTTTCCCAAAAACGCCTGCAAGCCGGAAATTCAACGACCGAGCAAATCACATTGAATCGTGAAATTCAGCTGAATGGTACTACGATCGAAATCGCGCTCGATAATGATCACCAGCAGGATGCGGTGATGAATATGCGGTATGAGTTGCTGGGCTTTCTAAAAGCGAGACTCGATGCCCCGAAACTGGATATTAACCCTCGTGTTGCGCCACAGGAAGTAAACAGATTACCTTACACACCTGCCGAGAAGTTTAACTTTTTAGCCGAAAAAAACCCCTACTTGCTCGAATTGAAGCAAGCTCTGGGGCTGGATGTGGACTTCTAGCGTTGGGAGGATTTCTTTTCCAGGAACAGTTCATGCAAATGCAGTACTTGCGGGATCAATTCCGAAGCGTCGTCGTTATTCACAATATAATCGGCTATTTCGCGTCTCGATTCATCGGAAACCTGCCGTTCAATGATCGCCCTTATTTCCTGCTCAGGGCGTTTGTCCCTTTGCAATATCCGTTGAATGCGTAACGCTACCGGTGCTTCCACCACGACCACAACATCCACTGCATTGGCCTGCCCGGCCTTAGCCATAATCGCAGCCTCCTTCACAACATATGGCATCCCTGTATTTTGAGCGACCCAATTTTGCGTGTCACGAAGCACAACAGGGTGAATGATCGCGTTCAGTTCTTTCAACAATGGCTCATTTTTGAAAACACAGGACGCGACAAACCGGGTATTATACATTCCCTCGCTGTCGTAGGCCTCGCTTCCAAGCAGTGCAATTACCTTCTCACGAATCTCGCGATCGTTGTTGGTAAGCCATTTGGCGCGACTATCGGCATAATAAACGGGAATATCCAGGCATTCGAACAGCCTGCAAACCATACTTTTGCCCGAACCAATACCCCCTGTAACACCTATCAGAAGCGGAAGATCCATGTGGTTATTGGTCAAATGAAAGGATAAGCTATTGCTGCGGTGGTGCAGTCAGGAATTGCGCGACTTCGAAGCTCACATAAACATCACGGTGGCTCACTTCCACCAACGGGGAAACCGGCAGCGGAATAGGCAAGCTCTCGTCGTAATTATTCTGGATCTTAGGCGTAGGCACACGAACCTTGATCGTATCCGGGAAAGTTTTGATGATTGAAACCGGTCCATCCACCGAAATAAGCGAAGGCGACACATTGATAAAACTGGAAATCACATAGCCTTCGCGTACATCAATGCCCGCGCTATCCACGCGAATCGGAATGATCTTCCTGATTTTGGGCTCGAAATTAAGCTCAAAAGTATCCGCTACCACATAGTTGACGTGCAGGTTCGGGAACATTTCCGTGATCTGGTCCGTAAGCGTCGTAGAGTTGATAAAACTAGAAACCGTCGGGTTTTGAACGCGATAAACGACGGGATTAGCATTAAAATTAAGCCAGGATTTTTGAAGCAAAGTCCAGCCATCCCCCGTCACATTCACCGAAATCCGTTTGGGAAGCGGCTGCATCGGAACATAGGCAGCATTATCGTACTCGATTGACAGCGGATAATTCAGTTTAAGGGAGTAATTGTCCTTATTTAGGACATTCATTAACCAAAAAAAGGATGCTGCAAGCAAGCATCCTATAAACGTTTTGATCCTGTTCTGGTTGGGTGGGACTTGACTCACAACAATTTTGAAAATGCATGCATTAGTGTGAATGCATGCCGTTCATGATTAGTTTTACCCGGCAATGGTACGCGAAATCGCCGATTTCTCGACTGTCAGTTTCACTCCTTTATCCAATTCAAGCGTAACCGTCGCCTCTTCCACTGTATAAACTCTGGCGTGGATACCGCCAATCGTTACCACCTGGTCGCCTTTTTTCAGATTATTAAGCAACTCTTTCTGTTCCTTTTGCTTTTTCTGCTGCGGGCGGATCATGAAAAAGTAAAATACCCCGATGATACCGACCCACATTACGACCTGGTAAATCATGCCCTGGGAGCCTCCGGCGGCTTGTGCTAAAATAGAATAATTCATTGTAGTAGATGGGTTGTATAAAAATTACTTCTTCGTCGTTGCCGAATCCGCCGTGGCCGGCTGAGGTGCCGCATTGACAATACCTTTCAGCCTCAACTCGGTATTCGCTGGCTCCGTGTTGGCATAAACAGTGATTGTCTTCACTTGCGGACCAGCCTTGTGCTTACTATCAAAACGGACTTTGATACTCGAAGTCTCCTTCGGTCCAATCGGATCCTTTGGCCATTCGGGCGTGGTACACCCGCACGACGAGCTGATATTGTTGAGAATCAGCGGGTATTCGCCATCATTACGGAACTTGAATTCGTGTTCCACAATGGCGCCTTCCTGGACCGTCCCGAAATCGTATTCCGTACTGTCGATCAAAGCAAAAACAGGCAGTTTTGAATTTGCCTGTTTTCCTTCGCCACTCTTTTCATTTTTGGAGCAACCGGAAATAGCCACCGCTATTCCCAGAAACGCGAAAAGGGCTATTTTTTTCATAGGTCATTCGCTGGCCTGGCCCTTGATCTGCGCCATCAGACGGTCTACGTCTTCCAAAAGCTTTTCGGCTTTTTCACGTGCATCATTCACAACGCGCTCGCCTTCAGTCCTGGAAAAATTGTCAGGCAGGTCCTTCTTATCGACCAGGTCCTGAATCACTTCTTGCAGTTTCTCACGGTATTTGGACAGCCTGTATGTCAATTGAGTACGGAGCACCTCTCCTTTGTCGGGAGCATAAAGGATACCCAATGCCGCACCGGTGGCAGCGCCTGTCAGAAATGCGATTAAAGTATTACTGGTTTTACTCATGGTTTCTGCTGTTTTTTTGCTGCAAACGGGTGTCAGCTCATTTATTTATAATGGCCTCCAAAAATTGTTCCATTATACCCGGCCACAATTTCGGCAGCTTTTACTTATTATCAATCAATCCGCGTCCGCTTTTTCTGATCACGCCTTCTTTGGCCAGTTTCACCGAAAGCACGTCCAGGACGCCGTTCACAAACTTACCACTTTTTGGGGTACTGTACCTTTTGGCGATCTCAATAAACTCATTAATGGTGACTTTCACAGGAATACCAGGGAAATGAATGAGCTCCGCGAGGGCCGTTTTGAGGATAATGAGGTCCACCAATGCAATCCTTTCCAGTTCCCAGTTTTTCAATTGGTCTTCCAGATAAATATCGTACTGGTCGCTTTCTTTTACCACGATCTTGCAAAGTTCTTCCACAAATGCCCTGT
>DATMSL010000871.1:0-2075 GCA_035565435.1 Dyadobacter sp.
CGTTGGAGTGGATCATTGTATTCGGCAATAATTCTAACCGTACTCGGTGGACTTGTCGTGTTTGCCAACGGTGGCGAATGGCTCGGCTTGGCGACGGCATGTATCATTCTGTCCGCAATCGGCTGGGGAAAACTTATCAGCCGTGCGTTCGGATATGTTCTTTTCCCCGAGATGCAACTTTTGATCGGGTCAACCGTGACGGCCTATATATTGGCCTTGCCTGTATACTATTTCAATATTTCCATCCTGTTTCCAGGCTTGGGCTTGCTACTAGGCAATCTTGGATTTTTGATGAACCGCGGACAGAGAGAGGAAGGCAACCCTAGTTTGTCTTGGTTTCTGTCCATTGCAGCGATTGCGGGTTTTTCAATCATCTGGTCTCTTGACAGCACTTCGCGTTATGCGCTGCTGGAGCAGGGTCATCTCAGGCTTTGGCTCGATTTATTCATCCACGCGGGCACAATCGCGGAGTTCGGTGATCCGAAGACAGCAGGCCGCGGCCTTTCCGCTTTGGTCGATACAGCCCCTACCTTTTATCATTTTGCCAGTTATGCGCTGCCAGGCCTGATGGTGAGGATTTTGGGGCTGAGCCCTGCCGATGTCATAACAGCTTTCTGGTTTCCCTTCGGCATCTTCCTTACCGTGACAAGCATATTTGCGCTTGGGCGAATTCTCGCCGGCATCGTCGGCGGTAGCTTGGCATTGATGTTATTTGCGGTTCTTCCTGATGCAGCCGCCTACGGATTGAAACAGGGTTTCCTCTCCTTTCACTGGATGATGGAGGCGTCACCCGGTACGCTCTATGCGTTGCCTGCGGCTTTGGCGAGCGTGGGTATCCTTACCGAGTGGAGCAGACGGGGTGGCTTCAGGTACCTGGGGCTGGCGTGTAGCCTTCTTCTCAGTACATTTCTTCTTCGTGCCCACATTTTCATGTGGCTTCTTGTACCATTTGCCGTTGTCGTCGTTGCCGGTCTCCCTGCTCCGGTCCGCAGATTTCGCTGGCATCTGATTATCTCGGGGGCGCTCGCGCTGCCGATCGCACTTTTGTGGGTAGCAAGGGAAGAGGTGAGGCTTGTGGGTTATAGCAGTTTCATGTCCCGTTTCCTCGAGTTGTTGCACACGCACATGGAGCCGACCAACTATGACGGTTTCTACGCTTACCTCATCCAATCGATGGGACCTTTTGGTGCATTGCCAATTGGTTTGCTGCTGGCACTTGTAGGAATGGCTGGAATTTGGCTGCTGACCTTTCTATCGGGTTTTTCGATTGCCCTTTGGTACAGAAGGACCGAGGAGATCGACTGGCTGCCCGCCGCTTTGCTTCCTTATGCATGCGTCTTGATGACACTCGCACCAACGCCATTCAATGGCGATTTCACGGAGTTTCGTCAGCGAGCCTTTGTATTAGTCTATGTGTTGTTGATTATCTGGACAGCCAAATTCACGGTATTATTCTCCCGTATCACGATATCGCCCACTGTTGCCGGACTCGCTGCGTTGTTAGCGCTCATCCCCGCCGGTTTTTGGATGCCTTATGCCAAAGTGAGCCGCATGGCGTGGGGAGCTTCCTACGATAATGTCGAGATTACCCCCGGTGCTGTCTCTGCTGCCCGCTGGATCAAGCAGGAGGGCCGACGTGGCGACAGCATAGCTGTTGCAAACACCAAACCGGACGAAAAACTCTTCGATATTCCTACAACGCTAATGAGCATCAGCGGCGTACCGGCCTATTTGTCGCGGCCTGGTCTTTATGCTCTCTCCGGCTATCCGCGTTCGGAAACTATTAAATCGCGGCTTGCCGAACTTAGCCTGATCCACAACATGACAAGCGCAACGGAAGCGCAAAAAAGGTTGAGAAATGACGGTATAGGTTTTTATGTGACGCTTACGACGGACATGCCTTCGTGGGACAAAGAGGGACGTACTTTCTCATTGAAAGTAGGAGATATTGCGGTCTGGCGAATCCAGCCCTGACAGCATATTCGATTGTATGAAGAGGCATCTCGCCGTAAACCGTGTCAAAATCGAACTGTATAGCCCTCATGTCCGTCCGCAGTCGGAGCCCGTTCGATTTC
>DATMSL010000872.1:0-2519 GCA_035565435.1 Dyadobacter sp.
AGTAACGAACAAATCCAAATCTCGGCGGTGAACATTCACTTAAAAAAATTACTTTTGCAACCGTCCTTACGCACTGGACTTAGTTAAGTACAATTCCCGGATTTTATTAAACAAGTGCCAAAACAGCTATATATAATTAACCGTTTATGAAAATTGCAGTAGTAGGAACAGGATACGTGGGTTTGGTGACAGGTACCTGCTTTGCCGAGACCGGCAACCAGGTAACTTGCGTCGACATCGACGTCAGAAAGGTTGAACGCCTTCAAAAAGGAGAAATACCCATTTACGAGCCTGGCCTCGACGTTCTTTTCGATCGCAATGTGGCCGAAGGTCGCTTGTTGTTTACGACGAACCTGGCCGAAGGTGTGAAGGATGCACAGGTGATATTCCTCGCATTACCAACGCCTCCGGGTGAAGATGGCTCTGCCGATTTGAAATATATTCTCAAAGTTGCTGACGATCTGGGGCCAATCCTGGATCAGTACGCGGTGATCATCGACAAAAGCACAGTTCCGGTCGGAACAGCAGAGAAAGTACATGCAGCGATCGCAAAAAATGCGAAAGTGGACTTCGATGTAGTCTCGAACCCCGAGTTCCTTCGCGAGGGCGTGGCCGTGGAAGATTTCATGAAGCCTGACCGTGTAGTGGTGGGTACTACCTCGGAAAAAGCCAAAAAGGTAATGGAGAAGTTGTACGCTCCGCTGGTACGCCAGGGTAACCCGGTAATCTTCATGGATGAGCGCTCGGCGGAAATGACCAAATACGCCGCGAACTCGTTCCTGGCGATGAAGATCACGTTCATGAACGAAATCGCGAACCTTTGTGAGAAAGTAGGTGCCAATGTAGATGATATTCGTCGTGGTATCGGAACCGACAGCCGTATCGGCAAACGCTTCCTTTTCGCGGGTATCGGATATGGTGGCAGCTGTTTCCCGAAAGACGTTCAGGCATTGGCCAAAACTTCATTGGATTACAATTACGATTTTCGCATTCTGAAATCCGTAATGGACGTGAACTACGACCAGAAGAAGAAACTGCTCCCGATGGTAGAGGGTTACTTCCCGGATGGATTGAAAGGCAAGACGATCGCGGTTTGGGGATTGGCATTCAAACCTTATACTGACGACATCCGCGAAGCGCCAGCGTTGGAAAACATCGAAGCATTGCTCGAAGCCGGCGCAAAAGTGACTGCTTACGACCCCGAGGCGATGCCTAATGTGAAAGGAGTTTTAGGCGACAAAGTGACGTTCTGCCACACACCTTACGCAGCGCTCGACGATGCGGATGCATTGATGATCTTTACCGAATGGCCGCAATTCCGCACGCCGGAATTTGAAAAAATGGGTAAACTGCTGAAAAACAAAGTGATTTTCGACGGCAGGAACCTGTACGAACTCGATCAGATGCGTGAAATGGGTTATACCTATTACAGCATTGGTCGTGAGAAGGTGGTGCCGGCCTGATCAAAACTAGTAAATACTCTAACTTACTCATCTTAATGAAACGTGTTTTAATTACGGGAGCAGCAGGTTTCCTGGGTTCGCACCTCTGCGAGCGTTTTTTAAAGGAGGGAATGTACGTGATCGGGATGGACAACCTGATCACCGGCGATATGCGCAATATCGAGCACCTGATGCCCAACCCGAATTTCGAGTTTTACCATCATGATGTGACGAAATACGTGCATGTACCGGGCGAGCTCGATTACATTATGCACTTCGCATCTCCAGCCAGTCCGATCGACTATCTGAAAATCCCTATCCAGACGCTCAAAGTAGGCGCAATGGGAACGCATAACCTGCTGGGATTGGCCCGTGCCAAAAAATCACGTTTCATTATCGCTTCTACTTCGGAAGTATACGGCGACCCGCTTGTACACCCGCAAACCGAAGATTACTGGGGACACGTGAACCCGATCGGGCCGCGCGGCTGCTACGACGAGGCGAAGCGTTACCAGGAGGCTATCACGATGGCTTACCACCGCTACCACGGCCTGGAAACCCGCATCGTACGTATCTTCAATACCTATGGTCCTAGAATGCGTCTCAACGACGGTCGTGTATTGCCTGCATTCATGGGTCAGGCATTGCGTGGTGAGGACATTACCGTGTTCGGCGATGGTACCCAAACCCGCTCGTTCTGCTATGTGGATGATTTAGTAGAAGGCATCTACCGTTTGCTAATGAGCGACTACTCGTTGCCGGTCAACATCGGTAACCCGAAAGAGATCACCATCGGGCAATTTGCAGAAGAGATCATCAAGCTGACAGGCACGGATCAGAAAGTGGTGTACAAGCCGCTTCCGCAAGACGACCCGAAACAACGCCAGCCGGATATTTCCAAAGCGAAGGAAATCCTGGGTTGGGAGCCGAAAGTCTCCCGCGAAGAAGGTCTCCGCATTACCTACGACTATTTCCGCAGCCTGCCGAAAGAAAGATTGTACGAAGAGTCAAACCACCGAGGCTTCGAAGGCTTCTCAGCCAACAAATAATTTTCTTATCCCCGGACTGAAGTCCGGG
>DATMSL010000873.1:0-9796 GCA_035565435.1 Dyadobacter sp.
ATTCCTTCTTGTAACGGTTGCAGTTGCGCAATCGGGCAAGTCGCCTGATTTCCCTGATGGCACGAAAATACCTACCTGGTTCTCAGACTCATCCAAAATCGATTTAAAGCGCCTCGGCAGGCAGTTTATCTTAACTCAGCACGGCGTTTCCACCGATAGCAACTTGGTGCAAACCGCCGCGATCCAGCGCGTCATCGACCGGGCGAACGAACAGGGCGGCGGTGTAATCGTGATCCCCAAAGGTACATTTTTGAGCGGGGCGCTGTTTTTCAAACCCAAAACACACCTGTATGTAGCGAAAGGCGCTGTATTGAAAGGCTCCGACAAGATTGCCGATTACCCGATAATGCCCTCGCGCATGGAGGGGCAAAACCTCGACTATTTCCCCGCATTGGTCAATGCCTACGGCGTCAATGGCTTCACGATTTCGGGCAACGGCATCATCGACGGTAATGGGCTAAACTATTGGAAGGCATTCTGGCAGCGGCGAAAAGAGAACCCCAACTGCACCAACCTGGAAGTATCGCGGCCGCGCCTGGTTTTCATATGGAAAAGCAACGATGTACAGGTCCAGGACGTGACCCTTCAAAATTCGGGTTTCTGGACGAGCCATTATTACCAATGCAACAATATTAAAATCCTGAATGTCAGGATCACCGCACCGCATGAGCCGGTCAAGGCGCCGAGTACCGACGCGATCGACCTGGATGTATGTAATAATGTGCTTGTCAAAGGTTGCTACCTCGCTGTGAATGACGACGCTATTGCGTTGAAGGGCGGAAAGGGACCTTATGCGGATACCGATCCGGGCAATGGCGCCAATACGAATATCATCGTCGAGGATACCCGTTTCGGATTTTGCCACGCGGCGCTTACCTCCGGTAGCGAGGCCATTCACAACAAAAATGTGGTGATGCGCAACTGCCATATCGAGAACGCCATGCGGGTGCTCTGGCTGAAAATGCGACCGGATACCCCACAGAAATACGAATTCATCAGCGTCGAAAACGTCGACGGCAATGCATACAGCCTCATTTACGTGAAGCCGTGGAGACAATTCTTCGATCTGAAAGGCCGAAAGGACGTGCCGCTCTCCTACTCCGACCATATCAGCCTGAAAGATATCAAACTCAAATGCGAGGTGTTTTTCGATGTGAGCCCTGGCGAATATGACAAATTATCGAAATTCAATTTTGAAAACCTCGAAATTACGGCCAAAAATGCCTCTTACGACAAATCCGTGGTCAAAGGCTTTACGCTCAAGAACGTCAAAGTGAACGACAAAATGATCCAATAGCATCCACCCTCAGGACTTTCCCTTTTTGCGGAATACAAAATAGCAGATCAGCAAGCCTGAATTGATCAGCACCGAAAAGCCGTTCGACAATATAATGGGCAATTCGTCTTTCAGGAAACCATAATAGGTCCACAACGCCACCCCGGAGATCAGGACGACCAGCATCAGCGGCGAGAGGTTCTCTACGTCCTTTTTCCGAAGTACTTTAATAAACTGCGGTAGCATGGATGCTGAAGTGAGCACACCGGCGATGATCCCGATCACGGTTTGAAACATATTCCAATGATTTCGTGGGTCGATGATGTAAAATTCCGCCCTCAACTACCCAGGTACCGGCAGGCGAGCCGATAAAGTTCTCCGACAAAGGAGTCGTAGGCGATAAAAATGTCGGGTTTGGCGATGAAGTCCCGCGCCCCCGCCCGGATACACTTCTCGCGCGTGGACACAACGGATGATGTCGAAGTCGCGAAGACGGCAATCCCCGGATGGGTCGTTTTCAGCTCATCTATAATGTCATAACCGTTTTTACCCGGCATATTCAGGTCCGACAATATCAGCTCCGGCAGCTCTGGCGGTGAATTATGCAGCCACTCCGTAAGCTGATCACCGTTCCCGAACTCCCCTAGAATTTCGAATTTTCCGGAAGCCCTGAACGCCTCCGACATAAAGAAGCGCTCATCTTCATCATTTTCAACAATGGCAAGTCTGAATGTTCTCATGCGCAGGGTTTAGATCTTGGGTAACATAATATGAAAACGGGCACCTTTTCCCTGTGCCGATTCGGCCCAGATTCTACCCCGGTGCCGCTCGACCACCTTTTTGCAAACCGCCAGGCCGACGCCGTTTCCCGGGTACTGACTCGCAAAATGCAGCCTTCTGAAAATTTCAAAGATCTTTTCCAGGTTTTCGGGTGAAATGCCGATGCCGTTGTCTTCGACAACGAACCGTACGCTGCCATCTTCCATCCAGGATTTCACCGCCACTTCGGGCTTCTTGCCATTGGTAAATTTGAGGGCATTGGCCAGCAGGTTCTGAAAAAGCTGCACCAGTTGCAGGCGATCTCCGTAAATGGACGGCACCTCGCTATGCACACGTATATGCGCGCCCGACTGCTCCACGGCGTCGTTCAGGTTCTGGATCGCTTCGCCGATCACCTCTTCCACATTCAGCTTCTGGCGTTGAAGTCCTATTTTACTGATCTGCGAGTAATGTAGCAGATTGTCAATAAGCTCATGCATGCGTTGTGCGGCCAGAATACCTTTTCCAATGCTCGGTTTCAGGAGGTCGAACTTTTGCTGGTCGACATGCTGGTTCATCAGGTATAAAAAGCTCCTCACGGTTCGTACGGGCTCTTTCAAATCATGCGAAACAATAGCTGTGAACTGCTCCAACTCCCGGTTTGCAGAAGACAATTCGCTGTTGGCCACCGACAGTTCCTGTGCCAGTTGTCTGTACTTGTCCGAACTCTCTTGTAGTGCCTGCTCGCTCATTTTGCGTTCGGTGAGATCGCGCGTAACTTTGGAAAAGCCACTCAGCCGGCCCTCGGCATCATATATTGCCGTGATCACCACATTCGCCCAGAAACGGCTCCTGTCTTTCCGCAAACGCCACCCTTCCTCTTCGTATTTACCGGTCGCTACTGCAACTTTCAGTTCCCAGTCCGGCTTCCCGTTCAGAATATCCTCTTCGGGATAAAAAATGGCGAAATACTTTCCGATCACATCTTCCGCACTGTAACCTTTGATACGCCTGGCGCCTTCGTTCCAGCTGACAATGTGGCCTTTCGTATCGAGCATGAATATCCCGTAATCGGCCACTTGCTCTACCATCAACCGGTAGCGTTCCTCGCTTTCGAGCAGATCGAATTGCATTTTCTTTTGCTCCGTGATGTCGCGCAGTAATATACAGTACCCCATGAGAGCTCCCGAATCATCGAAAACCGGGGAATAGGAAGTTTCAGCCCAATACCTGGTGCCATCTTTTCTCAATTTCCAGCCCTCGGCTACACACTTTTTCTTTTTCATCGCCTCGTCCAGTTCGGAGCGGTACTGGATCGGATCACTCTGGCCGTCGCCGATAACATTAAACGGCTTTCCTTCTATTTCAGCCTCATCATAGCCAGTAATAGCGCTCGCAGCCGCATTGCAACTGATTATTCTGCCTGTTTCGTCCAACAAAAAAACACCTTCTGTGAGGTTGCGGAAAATCAGGTTGCTGTTCAAATGCATGAGTGGGGTAAGATATAAATCAAATCGGGAACGAATGCAGCAAATTCCGTGCCAAAAAAATCAGGCGTGCCGGAGCTAGCCAACACGCCTGATTACATTCACATCCATGGTTTTTAACCAATATGGTGACCGGCCACGTGGCCGCCATCAAGATTGATCACCTCGCCGGTGACGAAGTTGCTGCCTGCCAGGTACAATGCAAGCTGTGCAACGTCTTCCGTTTCGCCAATGCGGTCCACGAGGTGCAGGCCGGCCAGGCTGTCGGCATCGCTGACGCCGGTTTTCGCTTGAAGCGGGCTGCGGATAATGCCGGGTGCGATTGCATTTACGCGAATATTATTCTTGCCAAACTCGGCCGCGAGCTGGCGCGTCAATGCATGAATACCTCCCTTGCTCGAAATAGGCGCCGTTGCAGGGAAGCCGCCGATCGCGTGGTCCACGAGCACGGTGCCGATGTTGATGATCGAACCTTCACCCTGTTGCAGCATTTGCCGGATCGCTGCCTGGCTGGTAAAATAGGTACCTTTCAGGTTGATGCCCAGGAAACGGTCAAGATGCGCTTCGTCGACTTCGAGGAAGCTGCGCGGTTCGAATACGCCCGCATTATTAACGAGCACATCCACGCTGCCGAACTTGCGTACGGCCGTATCAACCAGCAATTGACCCGTTGCGCGCTGGCTGATGTCGCCTGCCACCATCACGAGGCGGTCGTGATTACCCAGCTCTTTATACGTTGCGGCAAGATTATTCCGGTTGGCCGAATTGATGACCACATGATGCCCGTGCTCAAGAAAAAGGCTGGCTATTGCCTTGCCTATTCCCGTGGATGCACCGGTGACGATGATCGTTTGTGTTTTCATAAAATAATGTCTGTTACTGTTTTCGTTGAGCGGTGATCCCTTTTTCGCGGAGTACGGAAACTTGGTCTCCGGCATAACCCCAATCATCCAGTTCCACTTCCTGGATCACGACATGGGTGAGGTGAGGATCTTTGTCGAGCACGTCGGTAATTACCTGAGTTACGCCGGCGATAAGCGCTTGTTTCTGTTTACGGGTAACGCCTTCGCGGGTTACCTCAATTTTTACATATGGCATGATTACTGCATTTAAAAGGGCTATTAATATGTTAGCTGTCAACCCACTACTGTGTTTTGACAATACAAAGGAACCCTGTTCACGGCTGACCATTACGTGACATACCTCACAACTATTCCTTTTGCGATTTGCATTGCCGGGCAAATAGTGAGAAATTGCGCCCCCAATTTTCCAAAACAATGGCAACTCCTGTTTTCTGCGGCATCGATTTCGGCACTTCCAATTCCAGCCTTGCAATAGCTAACCCAAACGACGTTTTCCTGATTCCGGTAGAAAACGATCATAAAACCATCCCCAGCGCAATGTTTTTTGCGCGGAAAGATAATGAGGCATTCTTCGGACGGGCAGCGATGGAACGCTTCCTGGGCCGCCATCCGGGCAGGTTAATGCGAAGCCTGAAACGCGTGCTGGGAACACCGGCTATGCGCCAGGGCACGATGGTAAATGGCGAACTGATGAAGTTCGACCAGATCGTCGCTGCCTTCCTCGACCAGATGAAGAAAAAGGCGGAAGCCGATTGTGGCACCGAACTGAAACATGTGGTAATGGGCCGGCCGGTGCATTTCATCGACAACGACCCTGCCGCCGACGAACGGGCAGAAAGCGAGTTGAAAGCGATCGCCAAAAGCCTCGGCTTCGAGCACGTCGGCTTCCAGTTTGAACCCATCGCAGCCGCCTTTGCGCATGAGGCACAGGTGACCGGTGAGAAACTAGCGATGGTAGTCGATCTCGGCGGCGGAACTTCCGATTTTACCATCATCCGCCTTTCGAAAGACAATTCACACAAACACGACCGCAGCGGCGATATTCTTGCGAATACCGGCGTGCGCCTCGGCGGAAACGACTTCGATAAGGATCTCAGCCTCGCCCGCATGATGCCCGAGCTGGGGTTCCGCTCGACTTATGGCGCTAAGAACCTCGAAGTGCCCTCCTATCACTATTTCGATCTTTCGGAATGGAGTAAGGTCAACTTCCTTTATACCAACCGGACGATCTTCCAGGCCAAGCAGCTGCTCCGTGAGACCCATTCACCTGAAAAATACGGACGGCTGATCAGCGTCCTCGAACAGGAAAGCGGCCATGCGGTACTTGCTGAAACCGAAAATATCAAGATCGGCCTTACGCAAAGTAATGCCTACGTGGCCTCCCTCCCGTTTATCGACGAAAATTTGCAAATCAATGTCGAACGCGAAGTGTTCAACGAAGCGATAAGCACCAAGACGCAGCGCATCATCGACGCGGCCAAACAATGCTTGCAAAGTGCGGCGATCGCGCCGGAGGCGATCAGTCTGGTGATCATGACCGGCGGCTCTACGGAAATCCCGCTGATCCAGGAGCGCTTCCGAGAACTGTTCCCTGCCGCCGAATGGTCGGAAGAGAACAAACTTTCGAGCGTAGGATTGGGGCTTGCCTACGATGCCCGAAGCCGGTTTTCCTGAACATAGGCAGGCGCATTGTCTGTCATCCGGCTCGTGCTGCTGACCAGGACCACTGTAATCTCTTTGTTGTTAGTGTTTGCTTCGGATACCGATATCTGGTTATACTTGCATTATGTCAATTTCAGATAGAAGCATCTTAATACTCGGCTGTTTCGACACCAAGGGCGATGTGTTTTCCTACCTGCGGGAATGCATTGTTGCACAGGGTGAAACGGTGATAACCATAAACACGGGCGTTTTTGGCACTACCAGTGCATTCCCGGTCGATTTCGAAGCCGATGCTGTTGCCGCCGCAGCAGGCCACGATATTACCGACCTCCGCCGTGACCGCGACAGGGGCAAAGCGATCGACATAATGGGCCGGGGTGCTTCCAGGCTGGTTTCGCAGCTTTATCATGAAGGAAAAATCAAAGCCGTCGTCGGAATGGGCGGCGGGGGTGGTACCTACATCGCCCTTTCTGCCATGCAGGGCATTCCTTTCGGCGCACCGAAGGTTTGCCTTACCACTTTGGCTACGAAAGACCTCTCCCGACAAATCGGCGACAAGGACATTATGCTGATCCCATCCGTAGTGGACGTGGCCGGTATGAACCACATTTTAAGGCAGTTGGTAGCACAGGCCGCTGCCGCCGTTTGTGCAATGGCTAACGTCGACACCGCGGGGCAGCATACAAAAGCGCGGAGCATTGCTATCAGCATGTTTGGGAACACCACGGAGTGCGTCGACAAATGCACCGGGCTCCTCACGAGCGCCGGCTATGAAGTATTGGCCTTCCACGCAACCGGCGTTGGCGGTAAAACCATGGAATCGCTTATCCGCGAAGGCTGTTTCGACGCCGTGCTCGACATTACTACCACCGAACTAGCCGACGACCTCTGCGGCGGTATTTGCAGTGCTGGCCCCGAAAGGCTGACTGCCGCGGCCGAAATGGGCATTCCGCAAGTAGTAGTACCCGGCTGTATGGATATGGTCAATTTTGCACATCTCGACACCATCCCGCACGCGTTCTCGGGCAGGCACCTGTACAGCTGGGCACCTGACGTGACGCTCATGCGTACAGACGAGCGGGAGAATGCGACCCTGGGCGAGCGACTCGCGCGCAAGGTAAGCCGGTCATCAGTGCCGGCAGCGATCGTAATTCCGCTCAGAGGCATCTCGCAGATTGCCGCCGAAGGCGGGATTTTCCATAACCCGGCGGCCGACGAGGCATTGTTTGCTGCGATCAGGGCCAATATTTCCGGTAATGTATCCGTAAAAGATGCGGATATGCACATCAATGACCCCGCATTTGCACATTTGCTGGTGGAGACGTTGCTGGGTTTAATGCAGAAGAAATAGTAAAACATTAATCAATCTAATCACCTATTAATCAAACCGAAACACTATGCCTAACCCATGGACAGGTAAGGGAAATCCTTATACGAAACAGGAAGTAAGAGACCGCCTGCAAGCGACGATAGATCAGGGCAAAGCCATCATCGCAGCCGGTGCCGGCACGGGTATCAGTGCCAAATTCATCGAAAAAGGCGGTGCCGACCTGATTATCATCTACAACTCGGGACGCTTCCGCATGGCCGGGCACGGCTCTACGGCCGGTCTGATGGCCTACGGCGATGCCAACGCTGTGGCGATGGAAATCGGCGAGTTCGAGGTACTGCCTGTGGTGGAGGAAATACCGGTGATATGCGGCGTACACGGCTCCGACCCTCGCCGCAGAATGTGGCACCATTTGCTGAAAGTAAAAGAAATGGGTTTTTCAGGCGTCAATAACTTTCCTACCCACAGCATTGTAGACGGGCATTTCAGGCATGTGCTGGAAGAAACCGGGATGGGGTTTGCCAAAGAGGTGGAGATGATCAGGCTGGCGACGATGATGGATCTTTTCTCAATCGTATATGTGGCCACGCCCGAAGAGGCACGCCAGATGGCCGAAGTAGGCGCGGATGCCATCATCGCGCACGTAGGTACCACTGTGGGTGGCTCCATTGGCGTGGTGGACGCTACTTGCAGCATGGATGAAGCCATTGAACGCACCCAGCTCATCGGCGATGCCGCACGAGAGGTTAATCCCAGTGTATTCGTACTCGCGCACGGCGGACCCGTCAATACCCCCGCGGACGTCCGCGAAGTACTCTCCAAAAGCGACATCCACGGCTTCGTAGGCGCATCCTCGCTCGAACGCATGGGCGTAGAGCAATCGCTTACCGAACTTACGCGCGACTTTAAACGGTTGACGTTGGGGAATTCTTAGTGACGGCCGGCCGCTGATTGCATGAACAAATCAAGTAATCGGCGGCCGGAAGAAGTTATTTGAGCTTCGGCAGCGATTGCCACCAGGCAACCAGCTTCCCGCTTAGTTGTTTCGTGATTTTCGTTTCCGTTGCTTGAAGATTGGTCGTTTCGGCAGGGTCCCTCACAATGTTGTAAAGTTCCGTTTTGCTACCATCGGGATCCATCAACAGCTTCCATTCGCCCGACCGTACCGCGAGACGCGGACTACGGTCGTTGCCTTTCGGGTAGTTATAGGCAATGTCGTTTCGCCCATACTCCCAAAACATTTCCCGTTTTCTGAGCGAAGGTTTGCCCAGCAAGATCCCCGACCGGTCGATGCCGTCGCCGTGATAATTTTCGGGAGTTTTTATGCCTGCGAGTTTAGATAATGTAGGTAAAAGGTCCGTAGCATGCAGTTCCGAGCGATCGTCGGTTTTGTTGGCGGGAACATGACCGGGCCAGCTGATGATAAAAGGCATTCGAATGCCGCCTTCATACAGCGAAAGCTTCGATCCCCGGAAGCCTCCGCTCCGGGCTCCGCCGAAAGTAGGCAGTGCTCCATTGTCGCTGGTGAAGATAACGATCGTATTCTCAGCCAGTCCCAGCTCTTTCAGGCCATCGAGCAGGCGCCCGATTTGCACATCATATTCTTGAAGCACCCCTTTAAATGCGGCTTCCTCCTGCGGATTCATCGGGAACTTGCCGGTATATTCGGTTTCTACCTTCGGGACCCAGGGCGTATGCACATCATCGGGCCAGAGGTTAATGAAGCACGGTTGGCCTTTGTGCCGCTTCATGAAATCCAGCGTCTTGTCCACGAAGTATTGGGTACGATCCCACCTTTTAATGCTGTCCTTTTCAGACCATATCCAATTTGTGGCGGTAATCGCAGGATCCGGCTCGGGGCTTTCGTAGGTGCTGGCATGCTCGTCGAAACCATATTGTGCGAAGCGGGGCGCATTGGTCACGTCTCTGCCACCCCCCATATGCCACTTGCCGAAATGCCCGGTAACATAACCTGCGTTCTTGAAAAAACGTGCCATCGAAGGCGCTTCCGGGGTCAGGTAGTCGATCTGTTCGGCGTCTTTATTATGCTTTTGGGTATCCAGAAAAGTCGTAAAGTTCCATTTCCCGGGTTGCATGCCGGTGAGAATGCTAGCCCGCGAAGGCGAACAGATCGGTGCGCCGCTGTAATACTGCGTAAGTTTAAGACCGTCGGCTGCGAGCCTGTCGATATGAGGTGTGGGAATAAAACGCCCGCCATAAACACCGATATCGCCATAACCCATGTCGTCGGTCAGGATCACGATAATGTTCGGCGGGGATTGAGCCGTCTCTCGCTGGGCAATCGCTGGCAGCAAATTGAATATCAACACAATACAGACTAATGATCTGACTAATCCGGTTCGTCTCATAGGATGGTATATGGCTTTAAACTTTCCCGAAAAGCCTGCAAAAGTATTCC
>DATMSL010000874.1:0-12916 GCA_035565435.1 Dyadobacter sp.
GTGAAAGCGCTCGATTATTTTAACCAGGCCGACCGGTTTATCACCCGGAATGCGGGAAGGTTTCCGAAAGAGCAGAATTTCATCCGGTTTGCACGGATAGTCATTTTGAGAAACAAGGCGGAAGCCTATGCGTTGAAAGGCGATAACCGTACCGCGGAGCGATTGATTAAAAAATGCCTCGAACACGACCCAAACATCGACTGGTCTATCGACGTCGAGCGGGAGTCGCGGCAGATACTGGCACAAATTTACATCGATTCGCGGGAGTATGATAAGGCGCAGACCCAGCTGGATTCGCTGAGGCGCCTGCCGGGTGCCGCTAATAATCCGGCCGCAAACAGTTTGTACCGGACCATGCAAGCTTCTATTTTATACGGACGTGGTGATTTTAAAGAGGCTGGTAAATTGCTTCTGGCCAACGTGGAAGCGGAACGTAACGGGAAGCTGAAAAGAAATGCCCAAAGCAAAAATAACGTCGGGCATTTACTGCAACAGGTTCAGCGAGAGCATGAAATAGAACTGGCTGCTCAAAAGGACGAACGGGAAGATTTGATCCTCCAATTCTCGGTACTCCTCACTTTCGCGATGGCCGTCATTGTATACCTGATCTGGCGAAATACCCGGAAAACGATTGTCAACCTGCGCGCCGTGACCAAGCTGAATGGCGTGATCACGCAAAGCAATATCGCGTTGCAGGACACCGTCAATGCATTGGAAGAATCAGAGGTGGAGAAGGAAAAAATGCTGCGGATCGTCGCACACGATTTGCGGAATCCCATTGCGGCCATGATCTCCGGTGCCGATGTGCTTTTCTGGGACCAGTCTCCGTCCGAAGAACAGGCCATGCTTGTGAATGCTATCCAGCAGTCGGGGCAACTGGCGTTCGGGCTGATCGGGCAGATTTTGCAGTCGGGGCCGGACAAGAAGAAGATCAGCAAAAGCGAAGAAGATCTGGCGGAAATTGTGCAATCATGCATTGACATGTTGAGCTATAAGGGAAAGGAAAAACGGCAGACGATTCACTACGATTACGAAAAAGCCATGGTGCCCGTCGATCGGGAAAAGATATGGCGCGTGTTCTCCAATCTGCTGAGCAATGCCGTTAAATTCTCGCCTCAGGAAAGCGCCATTAATGTGAATTTGAAGAAGAGCTCAAACCTGACCGTGCTCAGCGTTCAGGATCACGGCATCGGAATCCCGGATGATCTCAAAGGACACATCTTTCTTTCGACCAATGATGCCAGGCGGGTGGGGACGGCCGGCGAGCAGTCCTTCGGGATCGGACTTTCCATTTGCAAGCAAATCGTGGAAGCGCACGGCGGCAAGATCTGGTTCGAATCCGTGAGCGGTACCGGGACCACCTTTTTCGTGGAGCTGCCGGACTGACCATTTAATATCCAGCATTGTGTTCGCCATGTTTTCCTACCAACATGACATGCAGGGGCTAGTGATTAACAGCTTTGGCGCGGATTTTGGGTACAGATTTTCGAAACTGGTCGAAGATCTGCACAGAAGAGCTCATGGAAACTGAAAGAAAAGACACTGTATTTCGAAACATAAAAGGATCGCCGGAGGCTATTTATCAGGCGATCGTTGATCCCAAAGCATTGGCAACGTGGCTGCCTCCGGGAAATATGCAGGCGCGGATTGATACCTTTGAGCCTTGGAAGGGTGGTGCTTACCGCATCGTTCTCACGTATAATAATGACGCCGACAAGGCTGCATTCGCGAAATCAGGCGAAGGTACGGACATCGCGCAGGGCCATTTCCTGGAACTGGTTCCGGGAAAAAAGGTATCCCAGTCCGTTGAGTTTACATCGGACAATCCGCAGTTTGCGGGTACAATGCGGATGACTTATGAACTGTTACCGGTCGAAGCGGGAACGCGGGTGACCATCACTGCGGAGAATGTTCCCAGGGGAATTACGCCGGAAGATCACGAGCAGGGCATGAATTCCTCACTGGAAAACCTGGACGCCTACATCGGGCAGCTCACCGGGAACATTCGTTTATGACCTGCGTTTTTAAGTTAATTTTTCACTGACTAAGCACTTTCCCCATATCCAGCGCATAAAAATACCCGTTGGCATCCCCGAAATACAGCATTCCGCTATCAGCTACCGGACCTGAAAGGATTGAGCCCAGCGACAGGATATGCTTTTCGGCTTGGACGTAATTGTCGCCGTACATATCGAAATCCTTGCGGATATGGTCGGTGTCGTCGTACACGAGCGCGTGGTTTTTCTTGCTTTCGTCTGTCTGGAAAGTGCTGATCACCTTCCCGGTTGCCGGGTCGGCGAAATAGACCCTGCCATTGAAGCAACCGAATACCAGCTTGTCTTCAACGACCATCGCCGTCGCGTACACCCGCATGTTGAGCGGCATTACCCAGTTGACTTTCCCGGTTTCCGCATTCAGAGAATAAAACTGGTGCGTATCCGAAGTGCCCACGAACAAGTTCTCTTTGTGAAGCGTGGGTGTAGCAATCACCCAGCTGCCCTTTTCTTTCATGTTCCACTTCTGCGCACCGGTTTGGGCATTCAAGCTGTAAATGTAAAAATCGCGGCTACCGAAAATCACCTGATCGTCGTCCACGTAAGCGGCCCGCTGAACTTCACCTTTGGGAAATGCAGGGTCGCCCAAAGTCTTGAACTTCCAAACCAGGTTACCGTTCTGCGCATTGAGTACGTAGAAATATCCGTCGTAACTGCCGATGAAAACCTTGCCGTTCCGCACTACCGGTGAGGCATGTACGATGCCGCCGGTTTTGAATCGCCAGCGCAGTTTTCCCGACTCGATATCGATCGCGTATACCGAGCTGTCGCCGCTCCCGGCGTATAATGCATTGCCTGCGGCGACGGGAGACGACAGGTAGTAATCCCAAAGGTCGTAGTGCTGCTCGCCGCCCGTTTTAAAGGTCCACAACAGCGTGCCCTTTTTCTTGTCTACGGCATACATGTTGCCATCGGCGCTGTTGAACAGTACTTTATTGGCGGTTACCGCCGGCGTCGACCTGATCGCCCCGGCTGTGGTGTACTTCCAGAGCGGCCTGCCAGTAGTCTTATCGAGGGCATACAAATTCATATCATTACTACCCACATAAACGACCCTGTCGGTCACCGCAGGTGCCCCGTGAATACCTCCGGCGGTGGCAAATTTCCATTGATGCGGTTGCTGGGCAAAGCCCGGGATAATCAGGATTAAGCAAAACAGGAAGAGGTTCAATTGTTTTTTCATGGCTGTTTAAAGAAAGGATAGGTGTGCCCGCAAGTTATATGAAAATAGGCAAAGCACATGGGTAGAATAAAATTTCAGGGCATTTTTGAATTCCTTGCAAAATGAGTAAAATGCACAAATATTCTATAATTATCCTAACCCACGGCCTGATAAATGTCAGACTCTACGCTTCCGGATTCACAACTTTGGTGCCTGATCAAGGACGACGACCAGGCGGCTTACACTACCCTTTTCCGGAAATATTACCCTTCATTGCTCGGTTACGGAAAGTCGCTGACGGACCACCACGGATTGGCGGGGGATTGCGTGCAGGAAACATTCATGGAAATCTGGCTGTACCGCCGGAACCTCACCGTGCCCGATTCGGTGAAGGCCTACCTGCTGGCAGGTGTGCGGAGACGTATCGCGCGCCGCCTCGAACGCGATCGCATTTTCAGGCACTCGCGCAATATCGGCGAAGGCGAGTTTTCCTTCCAGTTTACGCCGCTTGATGAAATGATCTCCGACGAGGAGACACGCCGGCAGGTACACCAGCTCAATACCCTGCTCAACCAGCTTCCCGCACGCCAGCGCGAGGCGCTGTATTTGCGTTACCATCAGCAGCTCGATATCGACGAGATCGCCCGGCTGATGCAGATCAATCCCCAATCCGCTTCCAACCTGCTCCACCGGGGAATCAAGCATATCCGGGAAGTTTGGATAGGAGAGATGCACACCCTTGCGCTCCTGTTGTGTGTGTATTTTTAAATTTTTTATCAAAAAAATAAAAATAAGTGAGTATCGCCCGGCGGTACTGTCCTCTCCTGCCTGAAAAACCATTACTTCATGCAGCGAGAAAGCTATACTACCGTTACGCAATTTTGTGATGATGCATTGTTTCGGGACTGGGTGATCACCGGGCGTGATCAGGCCGGCTGGGCGCAGTGGCTCGAAGCAAATGCCGATAAGCAACGGCTGGTGCAGGAAGCGCGTTATCTGATCCTGGCGATCGGCAGCGACACTCCCGCAGCTACGGTCGGCGAAACCGATCAGGCGCTCGAGGAGACCTGGTGGCGTATCCATGAGGAAGAACATCGCGTGCCGTTGAGACTTGCGAGCTGGTGGCGTGTGGCGGCTGCGATGCTGGTATTTGCGCTCGGTTTGGGCTGGTATGTCTCGCGTCAAAATTCCGTTGGAACGGAGATAGCTGTACGCAAGCCGTCGGGCGCATTACCCGGAAGCAGGGATATCGGGATTTACAACGATTCCAAAGTGCCTCGTCTGGTGAACCTGGAAGACGGCAGTACGATCATTCTTCAACCTGGCGGAAAACTGAGCTACCCGCGGACGTTTGCGGCAGAAAAACGCGAGGTGCATTTGTCGGGCGAGGCGTTTTTTGAAGTCAGTAAAAACCGGCTGCGCCCATTCCTGGTCTATACCAACGATATTGTGACGGAAGTGGTAGGTACGAGCTTCCGTATTAAGGCGGCGGATGACCAGCCCGAGGTGGAGGTTTTTGTTAAAACGGGTGAAGTACATGTCCGTCAGATTCAACCGAAAGACAGCAAGGCAGCCGAAAATGTGGTATTGCTTCCCAACCAGTCGGTCAGCTACGTAAAATCCAGCAGCCTTTTTGAAAAACCCGAAAACAAAGATATTCCGAAACGGGCAATCGAATATCTGAATTTTGACTTCTCCGATGCGCCCGTCGGGACGATTTTCTCGACCCTGGAAAGCGCTTACGGCGTCACGATCGACTATCCCCACGATGCCTTACGCGACTGTTACCTTTCCACTTCGCTGTCCGATGAACCACTTTTGTCGAAACTGAAGATCGTCTGCGAAAGTATCAGCTCCGGTACGCAGTTCCGCATGGAAGGAAACCACGTGATTGTTGAATCCACCGGATGTAATTAATGGCCCGCCTATGAATTAACCAACCTGTATACCAAAAGAACCGGACTGGTTGCAGCAGCCCGGCTCCCGAAATCCACAACTCCGATTGCATTACGCCCCGGGAGTGGGGTGTTATTGCCCAATTTTTCTCTCGAATCGAAACAATAAACCGTCAAATCTATGAAGAAAACTTTGACTGCCAAACGCTTATTGTGTCAACTCTTAATGAAGTCGTTACAACAAATCGTCCTTTTGATTGTCGTAGCCCAGCTGGCAATGGCCGGACCGCTGGCCGGTCAGAACCTGCTGGAAAAAAGAGTTACGCTGAATCTCAACCGCGCTACCCTGGGCAGCGCATTACAGCAGCTGGAAAAAACGGCTGAAATCAAGTTCTCCTACAACTCACGCATGCTGCCGCTGAAATTCACGGTAAGCCTGAATGCGCAGAATGAACCACTTGCCGCTGTGCTCGACAAGCTGTTGTTACCCAACAAGATCAGTTACAAGCAGGTGAGCAATCGCATAGTACTGCGCAGTCAACCGGAAGTGATCAATGCCGTCGACCCGGGCCTGACCCCGGATACGCCAAAGTATGCAACAGTGGTGGAAGACAGGTCGCTGGTCGGCAAAGTGACGGGCGAAAAAGGGGAAGGTCTGCCGGGAATCAATATCGTGATTAAAGGCAGCCAGCGCGGTGCCGTAACGAATGCCGACGGCAGTTACAGCCTCCTGGTACCCGATGGTGTGCAGACAGTCGTGTTCTCTTCGGTAGGCTATATTTCGCAGGAAATAGTGGTTTCTGCCGAACGTACAGCCCTGGACGTTTCCATGAAAGTAGACGAGAAAGCTCTGGAAGAGGTAGTCGTGGTGGGTTATGGAACACAAAAGAAAGTAAACCTGACCGGATCGGTAGCGACTGTCAACGTCGACAATATGCAGAGCCGCCAGGTAAGCAACAGTCTTGCCGCATTGCAGGGGCAGGTTACGGGCTTGCGTATTAGCCAGGGCACAGGTATGCCCGGCCGCGAGAGTGTATCGTTGCAACTCCGTGGGGCCAGTTCCTGGGGAACCAATACAAGCCCGCTGGTGCTGGTGGATGGCGTGGTTGGTTCGCTGGACGTATTGCCTATGTCGGATATTGAAAGCATTTCGGTGCTGAAAGACGCCGCTTCGGCATCCATTTACGGGGCGCGGGCGGCGAACGGGGTCATACTGGTGACCACCAAACAGGGAAAGAAGGGCAAACCAGCGCTGACTTACAATATGTCGCTTCGCACGCAATCGCCCACAGGTGTGCCCAACCAGATCTGGAATTCGGGGCAGTATATGGAGCTTTTTAATAAAGCCGTAGCCCGTAATGCCGTCAGCGCGGTACCTTTTCCGCAGTCGCTGATCGATAAGTACAAGGATCCCAACCGAAATAAAGACATGTTCCCGGATTACAACTGGGCGGATGCCGTCTGGAAATCGGCTCCGATGCAGGAGCATAATGTCGGCGTGAATGGCGGTTCCGACGTTTTTAAATACAATATGTCGGCCGGGATCATCGACCAGAAAGGCGTACTGATGGGTCACAACTACAAGCGCTTCAACGGGCTTGCCAATCTCTCAACGACAATCAACAAGTACATTACGGTGGGTACCAACGTGAGTTATATGAAAGGAAACTCGGTTTCGCCCTACTATGAAAACCAGAACTTTGTGCTCATGACCATGACCCAGTCGCCGCTCGTGAAGCCCTATCTTCCCGACGGCAGCGGTCGCTACACCGACAAAGCGGTGCCGACCGGCGTGGGTGGTACGCAGAACAACCGTAACCCTTTCTGGATCGCTAACGAAACTTACAGGGATTATGAAGACTGGCAAGCCAACGTACAGGGCTGGCTCGACGTGAATTTCCTGCAAACCGAGAAAATGGGTTTGAAATGGAGTTCTAAATATGCTTCCCGGTTCGCCGAGCAGTTCCGCAATATTTATCACTATGGCGCCGATGCCTATTATTATCTTCCTGAAAGCGAATACGCGGCCGGTGGGGCCAACGTGTACCAGAAAGGCACCCCATTCGGTCCGGAAGCATTAGGCGTGACCAACGGCAACTACCGGACGCTGCTGAATACTTTTTACTCGTCGGTAAACTGGAACTGGAACCCCGACCGGCAGGACATTTCACTCATGGTAGGTTACAGCCAGGAAGAGCAGAAATACCGCTGGCTGGGCGGTACCCGCAGCGTATTTCCCGTGAAAAACATGTATGAGCTCGACGGGATGGGACCTCTGAACCAAACCACCACCGGCGGCTTGACCGAATGGGCCTTCCAATCGCTTTTCGGGCGCGCTACTTACGCATTCGCGCAGAAATATTTGCTCGAAGCCAATTTCAGGTATGACGGTACCTCGCGGATTTACAAGGACAGTCGCTGGGGCTTTTTTCCTTCGGCTTCGGCCGCCTGGCGGATCAGCGAAGAGGCGTTTATCCGCGACGGCGCCAGCTGGATCGACAATCTGAAACTCCGGGCTTCTTACGGATTGCTGGGTAATGCCAATATCGGAGAATATCCGTGGCAAGAAACTTATGCAACAACGACTTACGCATTTAATGAGGCATTGAACCAGGGCGTTCAGCAGAATGCCTACCGCAACCGTGAACTGAAATGGGAGGAAACCAAAACCGCAGACATCGGGCTCGATTTTAACCTTAAAAATGACCTGATCTACGGTACGATCGATTGGTACAACAAATCGACGACCGGAATCCTGGCCGGAGCCATTATCCCCGCCAGCGCCGGAATGTCGGCCCCTACCATCAATTATGGTGCACTTCGGAATTATGGCGTGGAGGTAGAACTGGGCCATAAAGGCAAGTTGGGTGCGGTGGAATATGGTATCAATGCGCAGGTCTCGGCCAACCGCAACAAAGTAGTGAAATATCCCGCACCGGCATACGGTGATCGCATTATCAAAGAAGGATTGCCTTACCGCGACTATTATTTGTACGAATACACAGGCCTGTTTAAATCCGAAGAGGAACTCAAAGCCGTGGTTACGCCCGGTAACCCGCAGCTGGGTGATATTAAATTCAAGGACCAGAACAATGATGGCAAGATCGACGGTGACGACCGCATTCGTGTGAAAGGCGCTTATCCCGGCTTTATCTATTCTTTCGGGGGAAATGTGCGATGGAAAAATTTCGACCTCGCGGTTTTCTTCCAGGGTGTCCAGGGCCAGAAAGTCAGGACTTATTTCTTTGGAGAAGACCCATTTTCGCAAGGTTCGTCCCCGCATCCCAAGTTCCTCAATGCGTACGACCCTGTCACCAACCCGAATTCCGATGTGCCTGCCATTTACGGCTGGGGTTATGCGCCTATGACCGGCGGAACGGCCCAGAACTCGACGTATTTTCTCAAAGACGCGTCATACCTGCGCCTGAAAAACTTGCAGATCGGCTACACGATCCCGGCGTCAGTTACGAAAAAGGTTGGTATCAATCACCTGAAAGTATTCGTCACAGGCGATAATATCCTCACATTCACCAAGTACCCCGACCTCGATCCCGAGCGGGCGGGAGATGGCTGGCATGCACAGTACCCGCAGCTGAAAGTCTATTCAGTGGGCCTGAACCTGAGATTCTGATTGGTATAAAAGATGATTTAAAAGATATACACCATATGAAAACTTTTCTGAACCATATTTTCTTGCCGGCTTTGTTCGTAGCCACGCTGACCGGTTGCAGCGATGATTTTCTGGATAAAAACCCGCCGCAGGAAATTGCCGCAGGGCAGTTTTGGACTTCGGAGGGCGACGTGCAAATGGGATTGGCGGGATGCTACGCCCGTTTGAAAGGCACTTACCTGACCTGGCATCGCAGCTATTTCGATGCGGCTGCCGACAACGGCTGGGCACAGCATTACGGCGACATCCGCCTTATGCAGTCCGGGACGCTCGATCCGGCCAACTCGGGCGCGCCGCGGGCGCTGTACACATCGTGCTATACGGGCATTGCCAGCTGCAATACTTTCCTCAAAAACTTCACAAAAGTGGCCTTGCCCGACGCGGCAGCCAAGACCTACGAAGCCGAGGCGCGTTTCCTGCGGGCGATGTTCTATTTTGAGCTGGTGCAGCATTGGGGCGGGGTAGTGATTTACAAAGAAGTGCCTTCCGACATAGCGCAGTTAAACATCGCCAAATCCACGCAGGAAGAGGTGTACAAATTCATCGAGGAGGATTTGAATTTCGCCGTGGCCAACCTGCCCGATGACGCCTACAAATCGGGACATGCCGTGAAAACCAGCGCCAAAGCATTGCAGGCGCGCATTGCATTGTTTCAAAGTAAATGGGATGATGTGATTTCCCTGACTTCTTCCATTATCTCATCGAACAAATATTCGCTGGCGACGGACCTGGAATCCCAGTTCATCAAAGGAAAAGGACAGGCATCCTGCCCGGAAATCATTTTCTCCATTAAATACATCGAAACCCGCGATGGACGTCAGTCGGGCGACGGTGGCCAGGAAGTGGAATTTTTCCGCTGGGGCGGCCTCGCACCGACCAAGGACCTGATCGACGAATATGAAACCGGGGACCTTCGTCTGAAAAAGTGGTATTACTATTCACCCAACAAAACGACGTTCGAACGCGAGGATGGTTTTAAATTCCAGACCGAGTTCACCGCTACCAATTACGGCCTGATCAAATTCGCGGCAATCTGGGATCCCGGGCGCTTTATTCCCAGCGAGCGCGATATTCTGACCGGCCACGACATTGTGCTTTTCCGGCTTTCGGATATTTACCTGATGAACGCCGAGGCACAAATGGAGAAAGCGGGTGGTACCACTACCGACGCCAGGGCGCTCTCGTACGTGAACGCGATCCGCAGCCGCGCGGGCGTGCCAGCGCTCACAACGCTCACCCGTGCACTCGTACGTAAGGAGCGCAGGCGGGAGCTCGCATTCGAGGGCCTGCGGCTATTTGATGTCGTTCGCTGGCGCATCGGGAAGGATATCAATGACAAACTGATCCACAGCAACATCCGGTTGAAATGGGACGATAAGTTCTATATTTGGCCGTTCTCGCAAAGCGAAATGGATATTAACAAAGCATTGAAACAAAATGAGGGATATTAAGCGCCGTATTTGTCTTCCGATCCTGCTGGCGTGCGTGTGGCCGTTTTCAACGACGGTCCACGCGCAACCGGCGAAACAGCATAATCTTCATTTTGAAAAACTGGCCAAAGTATGGGACGAGGCGCTTCCGTTGGGTAATGGTACCATCGGGGCGCTGATTTGGGAGCGGGAAGGTAAGCTGCGTTTCTCGCTCGATCGCGCCGATGTGTGGGACATGCGCCCGATGGCCGGTCTGCACCGTGAGGAGTTCAGTTACAAATGGGTGCAGGAACAGGTCCGTAAAAAGGATTACAAGCCGGTTCAGCAGTATTTCGATGCGCCTTACGACCGGGAGCCCGCTCCGTCGAAGATTCCGGCTGGCGCTCTGGAGTTCGATTTGCCTGCCGGATGGCAGGTGAAACGGGCTGACGTATTACTTGCGTCGGCCACTGCCGAGGTGGAATGGTCGAATGGTGTTGTATTGAAAACATTTGTGCATGCTACCGAGCCGGTGGGCTGGTTCCGGTTTGAAAACGTGCAGCAGGAAATGCTGCCGCAGATCGTAGCGCCGAAATATACCGGGGCGGTGAAAGAAGGCGGCACGGTGAACTCCCTCGTGGGTGACGACCTCGCGCGCCTGGGCTATAAGCAGGGCACCATTACCCCCGGGCCTGGCAGCATTACCTACCGGCAGGAAGGCTGGGGCGGGTTCAGCTATGAAGTCGCGGTGCGTTGGAAGCCATTGCATAATGGGGTAGTAGAGGGCGTATGGAGTGTTTCTTCGCATTATCCCAAAGCCCCTGTAAAACCCGGGGCGGCTACATTGGCCCAGCATGCGATGAGACAAACCTATGCAGCGGCCATGACGTCGCATCAGGCCTGGTGGAAGCGTTTTTGGGGAATGTCGTCCATTGCCGTGCCCGATCCGCTCATCGAAAAGCAATGGTATCTGGAACAGTACAAGTTCGGATCGGCGGCGCGCCGCGGTGCGCCGCCGATTTCTTTGCAGGCCGTCTGGACCGCCGATAACGGCCGCATTCCTCCCTGGAAAGGGGATTACCACCACGACCTGAACACGCAGCTGAGTTACTGGCCCGCATACAGCGGTAACCATTTGGAAGAAGCCATGGGTTACCTCGACCACCTCGAAGAAAACAAGGATAATTACCTGCGATATTCCAAATTGTACTTTGGCGTCGACGGACTGGCTGTGCCCGGCGTCACTACCCTGGACGGTACCGAAATGGGCGGCTGGATCCAGTACTCGCTTTCGCCCACGGTCTCGGGCTGGCTGGCCCACCATTATTACCTGCAATGGCGGTATGAGATGGACAAGGCTTTTTTGAAAGCACGTGCCTATCCGTGGTTCAAACAGGCTTGTACGCTGTTTGAAAGTATCACGATCAAAAATGAAAAAGGTGAGCGGCATCTGCCCATCAGTTCGAGCCCGGAGATCCGGGATAATCGTTTGGAAGCGTGGTTCCCGGAAACGACCAACTACGACCTGGCGATCATCAAGTTTACGTTTCAGGCCGGTGCCGAGCTGGCGGAAGTTATGGGTGATAAGGAGCAGGCCGGAAAATGGCGCAAGCTGCTGGCTGAATTCCCGGATTTTGCCCAGACAGAAAATCATGAACTGATGTTTGCCCGCACTTTGCCTTACAACGAGTCGCACCGGCATTTTTCGCATTTGATGGCCATTCATCCACTAGGGTTGATCCAATGGGAGGACGGGGAACAGGCCCGGAAAACGATTTCGAATACGATTGCCCTGCTCGATAAAGTGGGACCCGACTGGTGGTGCGGCTACTCCTATTCCTGGCTCGCCAACCTGAAAGCGCGCGCCAAGGACGGAGCAGGGGCCAGGGATGCACTCGCGACTTTTGCGAGGGCGTTCTGTCTGCCGAACAGCTTCCACGCCAATGGTGACCAGACAAAATCCGGACTTTCCAAATTCACCTATCGCCCGTTCACCCTGGAAGGGAACTTCGCATTTGCCTCGGGTTTACAGGAAATGATGCTGCAAAGCTATGGTGATGCGATCGAGATTATGCCTGCATTACCCGCGAACTGGAAGAACGCCGCATTCAGCAACCTTCGTGCCGAGGGGGCGGTGCTGGTGAGCGCCCAGAGGAAGGAAGGAAAGATTGTCCAAATCAGCCTCGTGGCTGAGAAAGGGGGAGCGTTTTCGTTGAAACTGCCAGCCTCCGATCTTAAATTAACGATGACCAAAGGTGTGCGGAAGATAAAAGACGACGGAAAGGTGGTCACGTTCAGCGCACCTGCGGGAGGAAAAGTCGAGTTGGTACATTAAACCACACTGATCAGCGGTTCTGAAAACCATGAACGGCTAGTTTGTGTTTTTCGGAACCGTGCCGGACTGATAACGTACCTTTATATCCGGTAGTCCCTTCCACGATTTCCTTTGCTTCCTTCACCGCAAGAATGAGATTGTAATCGGCTGCGGAAAAGTACATATCGAAACCTTTGGCACTGCGGACGGTCATGGTATGGCTTAGCAGGATTTTTTTACCGCCGTCTACGTAAACAGCCCGTTTCAGCGGATCTGCCAGGAAAATGTAATGTTTCTCGGACAGCGGGACCTGCCTTAAAGCGAAGAAATACCCGGCATCTCCCTTAAAAGGTCGTTCATCGGCGGCGGAGACCAACAGGCCTTGAGCGACCTGGCACATACCGGCAGCCGG
>DATMSL010000875.1:0-10951 GCA_035565435.1 Dyadobacter sp.
CCAGATCCACCGTTCGGGGAATAATCTCTGCCAGCTTTTGAATAATCTGCTCATAATCTGTTTCTGCTGAAATACGCAGGCCCAAATGTCGGGATGGAATGTGCAGTTCTTCATTTTTAGGCAAATATCCCAATGCTTCCACGCCAGCGTCCGCACATGCATCCCGTAAAAACCGGTAATGCGATTCGGTATTTACAAAGTTGAAAATCGCGCCCACCACGCGGATTCCGGGATAGAAATTCTTCAATCCATAAATCAGCGGAGCGGCCGAATACGCCATCGACCGTGCATTGATCACCAGTACCACCGGAATGTCCAGCAACGCAGCGATTTCGGCGCTGCTCCCCTTCATTTTATCAGCCCCATCAAAAAGTCCCATCACGCCCTCGGTCACGCTCACATCCGCACGCGACGCATGATGCGTATACATGGCGCGCATATGCGCCTCGGAAGCCATAAAAGTATCCAGGTTCAGCCCTGGCCGCCCGGCCGCCGTGGCATGGTGGATCGTATCGATATAATCCGGCCCGCATTTGAACGCCTGCACCCCAAGCCCCCGCTCCCGCAACGCACGCAGCAGCCCTAGCGTTAGTGTAGTCTTACCCGAATTGCTCGATGGCGCGGAGATTAGGAAACTGGATTTTGGAACAGACATCTTTCAACAAGCGGTGAAATGGAAGTTCTGACAACTTCAAACGCATGCGACAGTAAAAGAAAACAGAAAGGAATTCCCCGGCAGCAACGCCGATGGGTGAGAGTCGGACCGCCAAAGCGGGCGAAAAACCGACGAGTATCCAAACCAGACCCTGCTTCATACCGCGAAAGCATTGTCAACAAGGAAAAGGCTGGGTATTCTGGCTTAGTTCAATGATTGAATAACTGAATGATTGAATGATTGAATAGTAAATATTCAGTCATTCGGTCATTCGATCATTCAATCATTAATCCTTCACAGTTGCGCGACAGCTCGTGATTCCCACCACTTGGGTGGCTCCCACGATTCCCCCGGAATGCGTTGATACGCAATCCCTTTTCCTGTTGGAGAAGTATGTTAAAGAACTTTTAATGCCGTAAAGTTAGCGGTATTCGGCTATTTTTCTGGCTTATCTCCAACAAAAACACCTAGCTTTGCCTATTCATTGGTTCGCGCCCCCGGCGTGATTAAAAGGGAATCCGGTGCAAATCCGGAGCAGTTCCCGCTGCTGTAAGTTCACTAAACGATGTTCTTGTAAGATGTCACTGGGATATAATTTTGAATGATTGAATGACTGAATGACCGAATAAAAAAATATTCAGTCATTCAGTCATTCAATCATTCAATCATTACTCCCGGGAAGGCGCAAGAGCTGAACGAGCCAGAAGACCTGCCGTTGAATAATCCGGTTTTGCTTTCGGGAAGAAAGGCAAGAGGAAATGGCAGGCTGCATTGCGGCTGCGCTACTCCCTGCATTCTCCCATAAGTTATGTTCTAATTTATGCGGAAATACAAATGATTCAGTATCTGCTTATTGACTCGCTGCTCCTGGGTGTGCAGCATTCCTTCGAGCCCGACCATATGGCTGCGGTTTCGGTTCTTGCTACGGAGGAAAACAACAGTGCGGCCAGGCCGGGGGCGCGGCCAGGGCCAGCCCAACTGAACCCCGCCATTCGGTGGAAGCTCATTTGGCGATCCTCCCACTGGGCGCTGGGGCATTCGCTCACATTGATTTTATTCGCCGTTCTGGTGCTTTTGCTCAAATCGACGATGTCGCTGCACATTGCCGACCAGGTTGAGCTATTAGTCGGCCCGATCATGATCTGGCTCGGCATTGTGGCGATCCGCCGGAATTTTAAAACAGACACCCCCGTACCGGCGCCGGTCGAACGCAGGGTAAGCCGCTCGTTCTGGGTAGGCATGGTACATGGCCTCGCGGGTACAGGCGGGGCATGCGCGGTGGCGCTTACACTCGCGGCCCGCAATGCCATGACCGCCGTTTGGATCATTGTACTGCAAAGCATCGGCATTATCCTCTCCATGTCGGCCTACGGCTATTTTTTCGCGTTTTCCATCGGCCGTTTTGCCGGGAAACGCGAACGGTTCCTGATGATCGTCAACTACCTGGTCGGTGCATTTTCGATCCTGATCGGCGCGATAACTCTCTTTGAATCACTTCAATTTTAACAATGCATACCCAATTCTACCGTCCCGCCCACATTTCCGTCGGCGGCTTATTGCTCTCACTATTAGCCATTTCAGCCGTAGCGCCGTCGGCAGCATCCGCCCAGGAAAGCAATGCAGATTCGTCGGCTAAAAAGCTGCTCGACCCGATCGTGGTAACTGCCACCCGTTTTGAAACCAAGAAGGAAAAGATCGCTCAAAAACTGGATATTATTTCCAAAGAGGATATTCAAATGACGCCCTCCGCCGACCTGACCGACATTGTCCGGAAAACGGCCGCGGTGGATGTGATCCAGTACCCCAATCTGTCTTCCGGCATCGGTATCAGGGGCTTTCGTCCACAGTTTTCAGGGTTAAACCAAAGGACGCTGTTGCTCATTGATGGCCGCCCGGCAGGTGCTACCAACCTTTCGCAAATCAATTTGAATGGTGTTGAACGGATTGAAGTACTGAAAGGCCCCGCATCGTCATTGTACGGCTCGCAAGCCATGGGCGGCGTGATCAACGTTATTACCCAACGCTCCAAAGGTACACCTGGCGGCAATGCATTCCTGGAATATGGAAGTTTCAAGACATTGCAGACAGGTCTCAATACAGGCGGCAATGTTACTTCCAAACTGGATTACGATTTGTCATTCAGCTATCTGGAAAGATCCAAAGATTACAAAATCGGTGAGGATAACTGGCTCCGCAATGCATTCGGCCACAAACATGCGCAAAAGAACTACACCGACCGTGCCGTCGTTGAAACCGACGAAACAACCGGCGATGGCAACCGGCGGCCGTTCACCAAGCTGCATTATTTTTCCGGTGCATTAAGGCTGGGTTATCAGATCAACGATCGCTGGCGTGTAGATGTACGTGGGGAGCAATTCCAGGCTCGCGATGTAGAATCACCGGGAGAGCTGTCCTCGGGTAGTACAGAAGCCAGCACCAAGGACGTCGATCGCCAGGCGGTTGATCTCTCACTGACTGGGCAAATCGGGCAACACAGCCCGAGCGTGAAAGTGTACGCTTCGGAAGAGAACACCAAAAACTACACGCAAAATGTATCGGGCAAGCCGGTGGTGCCATTCCGCTCTGCGCAGGGGCATAATGCATGGAAAGGCATTCAGCTGAAAGATGCCTGGAAGCTGGGTCGGCATTCGGTGATATTGGGTTATGATTACCTCAATGCATCCACCAACAGCCGCCGCTGGACCAACGACACCACCGAGCGCGCCCCCACGCAACCCGAGTATGCATTGATTTCCAGCGCATTCTTCGCACAGGCATTATTGAATTTTGGAAAATTCACCCTGCAACCGGGAATCCGCCTCGACCACATTACCTTCGATGTACGTGAAACACCGCTGTTGCCTACCTACAAGGCCGGTAAAAAGTCAACGCCATTCACCAGTCCGAGCCTGGGAATTACCTATGCCCTGCTGCCATCGCTCCGCGCGAAAGCCAACATCGGCCGGGCGTTCGTCACTACCGATGCGTATAGCGTAGCTGGTTACAATGAAGTCCGCGATTCCAAGGGTCGCATTGCCGTCACAGCCGGTAATCCCGACCTGAAAAACGAAAGCAGCCTGAGCTGGGACCTGGGCCTGGATTTCAACAAACCGAAATCCGGTTTCGCAGCTAATGTGACATTTTATAGCACCAGGGTCGATAACCGTATTGCCAAGATCATCAAAGTCGTGAACGAGCCTTTGGAAAACGGCGATGCGATTGTTTCGCGCGCCACATTTGTCAATGCAGCCGATGCCGAGATCACAGGTATTGAAACCGAGCTATCTTATGATTTTGGAGCAAAAAATGATTACCGCTATTCATTGAAGGCATTCTGGAACGGTAATTCCATTATGAAGGCGAAAGAGCTCATCGTGGGCACCGACGCCTCCGAAATACGTCGTGACATTCAGAACGTCGCCCGCAATACTTTCAATTTTGGATTGGCTTATGACAATTTGAGTTGGCTGCAACTACGGCTCTCAGGAAGAGCAGTCGGTATAAGAAAGGACATCGACTACACCGATCCCATCAATCCTGAGATCGAATATCCACAGTATATGGTGTTGGATTTCGCCGCACAGTTCAAAATCCCCGGCGGCCACACCATCGCATTGAAACTAAACAATGTGACTGACGAGAATTACTACGAAAAACGTGGTTATAACCTACCCGGACGGGCGTTGTCGGTGCGGTATTTGAAGAGTTTTTAAAACAGATAATGCAGCCTAGTCGGTTTTTTCCACCGATCGGGCTGCTTCCTGCGCGAGTTCTGCTCTCCTCGCCATTGCCCAATCGCTCATAAATTGCCGATCCTCTTTTGATCTTTCACCATTCCAAACCATCATCGGGCCAACCGGATCTTCCATATCCTCGTCTTCCACGAATGGTTCAGGTTTCATGTTATTCAGTAGTCGTTTCATAGTTGAAGTTAATACCAATCCTTGGATTGTAGGTTCACGCAATGTTTGAAGTTTGTAGACAGAAAATTGTCTGATCAGGGCATTGAAATCAAAATGGAATGCATTCCGTAAAGCCGTTAATTCCAGGTGGCTGGCAGGCGACGCCACGGCATCCACTTTTTCGCCCGTCGCATTAAAAGTAAAAGCTGATGATAGTGTGTAAATTTGTCATGCAACAAAATTACCAAACCCGGTCGCAACGAACGGTAGTCGCTGCGACCGGTTGATAATTAGTACTTATCCCACCAATTCCTCGCTCCCTTACTATTTCTACCGCCCAATTTCTCGAGCGCCGTCCGGTAGTGCGCGCCGTTGAGAGAGGCCTCTACGAGCGGGTAGGTCATGCGCTTGGAGATGTCAGTAACGTCCGGGTCGAGGGAGCCGTCCGCGGGAAGGGCGAAAATGGCCTTGCCGGTGATCGGGTCCTTGAAGTCCAGCCGAAGGCGTTCAAGCCATCCCTGAATGCCCTGGGTGTACATGGCTATCCATTTCTGGGAGCCGATGCTATCCTTCCATTTGGCGGCATTGTAAGGCACTTTTTTGAGGTAAGCTGTAATGTTTTCCTCCCGTACACCTGCGAATCGCATGGAGGCCGCGATGCCTTCCTGGTAATATTGGGCCGCGGTGCCGGTAAGCCCGACTTTCAGTTCGCGCGCCTGGATTTCGGCCAGCATGAATTTCACTTCGGCCAGGTCCAGCCAGATGGTCGGGGCCGTGGCTCCGACAGCATAGTTTGACGGCAGGCTCACGCGCGACGGATCACCGTTGGAGCTGGCGTCGCTGCTTGCCTGCCCATACACTTCGCCCACATAATCATCGGTATTCAGAAGCGGTTCTGCGAAAACAGGCAGCCGGGGGTCGTTGTACAGCTTAAGGTAATCAATAAAAGGCTTCGACATCGAGAAATCCACACGCACTTTGAACGACTGGTTCATCGGGTTGTTGTTGGGCGGCGAAGGTAGCCAGCGGAACAGCGCACTTTGTTCCTGCGTGCTGATAATCCCTCCATTGGCCGGGTCCAGCGCTTTTTTGATCGCTTCGGTAGCTTCGGCAGGTTTAACATCGATCATCCGCAAGGCAATGCGCAGCCGGAGCGAATTGGCAAAGCGCTTCCAGGCATTCACATCTCCCTGGTACAAAACGTCGCCGGTGGCGTAGCTCGGCTCATTTGCATCCAGGATCTTCACCTGCTCGTCGAGCGTAGCCAGCAGGCCCGCATAAACCTCCTCGCCGGTATTGTAGGCAGGCGTGACATCCTCCGCATTCAGCGCTTCCATGTACGGAATGGGCCCGCCATAAATATCGGTCAGGAAGTGGTACGTATATGCTTTTATGATCTCAGAAATAGCGACCCGGTTCTTGAAACCAGGCCATTGCGACACCTCCTCTATTTTTCGTGATTCCTGCAATTCATTCAGTACATCGGTATAAAAGGTATTCCACATGATCTGGTTCGTGTTCTCCCGAATCTGGTAGCGACTTTCGCCGGAATAGTACGTCGACGACCAGTATTGGGCATAATACATTCCAAAGCGGCCATTGTTCCACTCATCAGTAATGTTGGTGGAAAAATTGTATTGGGCATTTGTAAGCAGCTGCGCCGATGTGGCATGCTCTGCCCGGTTGGGATCCTTGTTCATTTCCTCAAAACCATCGGTACAGGCCAGTGCCGACGTTAGCAGCAATGCGCTGCTTATTTTCCTGATGTTTTTCATAGCTGTTTTCATTAAAATCCGAAAGAAACATTCACGCCCATCGAGCGAACGGACGGCAGCGCACCGCCTTCGAGCCCCTGCCAGTTGGAAATAGAATTGGTGATCGCGGTAGGATCGACGTGTTTGGAATTGGATTTGATCAACCACAAATTCCGACCGGTAAGCGACACACGCACTTTGCTGAACGGCGTTTTGGAGATCCATTCCGCCGGCAGGTTGTAACCCAGGTTTATCTCGCGCAAGTAAATGTAGCTGGCGTCAACCACGTCGACCGAATTGATATTGTATCCTCCATTGTCGAGGTAATAGTCCTGAGCCGAAAGGACCACGTCGTTGGGTGTGCCATCCTGTTTTACACCCTCCGCAATAACGCCGTCTTCGCGCATGCTACCTACGGCGGTTTCTTCAAGAATACCCGTCTCCCGCCCAAACATTTGCGTGGTCGAGAAGAAACTACCGCCTTTCTGGAAATCTATCAGGGCCGAGAGATTAAAACCCTTGTAACGAAATGCATTAATAACGCCCCCTGTGAAAGAAGGCAGCACCGAGCCGAGCACTTTCTGGTCGTCGGAGCGCAGGTACACCCCTTCTTCGTCCACGACCTTCTGCCCTCTCTCATTGTATACAAAATCATAACCCACAATGGAGCCGAACGACTCTCCTTCACGCGCTTCCAACTGTACCGCGAACGGCGCATTGGCCAGTACCATCGTTTTCTGATCGGTGGTAAGGCGCACGATCTTGTTGTTATTCCTCGCCCAGTTCAGTGTAACGTCCCATTTGAAATTTTCGGTTGAAACCGGAGACGCGTTCAGGCTTAACTCAATGCCCTTGTTTTCGAGCAAACCCGCGTTCACGTACTTATAAGCCGCGCCCGTGGCTGCTGAGCGGCTGAGCGGGATGATCTGGTTTCGGGTACGGCGGTTATAATACGACAGGTTCAGTCCCAATCGGTTGTTCAGCACTTTCAATTCGGTACCAAATTCGTATTCCGAGGTAATTTCCGGTTTCAAATCCGGGTTGGGCAATGTATTGGGCACCGAGACGCGCGAATCCGTGCCGAATGGTTGGTAGAGCATATATGCGAGCGTCACATTATACGGATCGGTGTCGTTACCCACCTGCGCAAGCGCCGCGCGGAATTTCAGAAAATTAAGCCAGTTGGCGTCGATCAGCCCCGAGGCGATCCACGATACCGAGCCGGAAGGGTAGAAATACGAATTGTGCTTCACCGGCAGCGTCGACGACCAGTCGTTCCGCGCGCCCAGATCGAGGAACAGCATGTCCTTATATCCCAATGAAGAGCTCGCAAATACGGAGTTAATGCGCTTTTTAGTTTTCAGATCCGTGATATCCGGTCGTCCCATCGAGGCTTCGAGGCTGAATACATCCGAGCTCAGGCCATCGACGGTTTTCGAAATGAGTGTCGATCCGGTGCGTGTCATACGGTTCACACCCACGTTTGCATTCCAGGAGAAGTCTTTGGTAAACTGCTTACTATAAGACAACAATCCCTGGATATTGTTTTCCAAATGGCCGTATTTGCTCAGCCAGTATTGCGACGTGTACTGCGAGCCGATGGCGACGCGCTCTTCCTGCGTTTCAAAATAGGTATCGGTCATGTATTTCAATTCAGCAGTGAGCCCCTCGGCCAGCTTGAAATTGGCCGCGAGGTTCCCAAAAACACGGGTACGGCCATCCGTTTCATAGTTTTTGTATCTTACCCAATACGGATTGTTCGAATACCGGGGTGTGGGGTCGAACCATGACGACCGGTTCCAGGTAAGCTGCGTGCCGTCTGGCAATTCATATTCCTTCATTTTATTGAAATCAATCTGCCGCTGGCCCCACTGGGTAAACTGCACCATCACGTTGGCTCCGTCGTCGCCATATCCGGTACCCGGCCTGCCTTTCGCCGAGTGCGTTACAAAGTTCGCCGCGCCGGAGATCGTCAGGTTCTTGATAGCCTCATAGCTGCCGTTGATACTCGCGTTATGGCGCACGAGTTTGGAATTGGGCAGGATAAATTTCTGATCGAAATTGGAATAGGAAATGCGGTACGAACCTTTATCGGTAGCGCCGTCGAGCGAAATGTTATGGTTAAAAGTGCTTCCGGTCTCAAAGAAGCTCCTGATATTGTTCGGCTGTGCTTCCCAGGGTACCACTTTGCCGAAATCCGGGTTCTTGCTGTCCTTGTCCCAGCTCCAATACGGCCGGTAAAGCTGCCCCTCGAATTTCGGACCCCACGATTCGTCGGTGGCATATTGCGGAAGCAGGTCGTAGCGCCCTTTGCCGTCGTTATCGTCATAACTCCCTTTCCGATCGTCCGGGAATGCCTCGGGGTGTTCATTATAATACAATTTCTGAAACCCATAACCGCCGCCGTACTTGTTCTGGTAACGGGGTAATTTGTACACCTTATCAATGTTATAGCCAAAAGTGTAGCTCAAATTGGGCTTCCGCGACTTACCGCCCTTTTTTGTTGTGATCACAATTACGCCGTTCGAACCCCGGCTGCCATACAATGCCGTGGCTGCCGCGCCTTTGAGCACAGTCACATTCTCAACGTCGTTCGGGTTCAAATCCTGGATCGAGTTTCCAAAATCGTAGCCGCCCGCCCCGCGTTGCTGTTCGAGCGAGTTGGTGTTCCGGTTTTCCATCGGCATACCATCGACCACGAAAAGCGGGTTGTTGTTACCGTAAATCGAGTTGATACCCCGGATATTGATCTTCGCAGACCCGCCCATCGATCCTGTGTTACCCGCTACTTGTACGCCCGCGAGCTTGCCCGAAAGCGAATGCACGAGATTTGCCTCCCGCACATTGCTAAGCTCTCCGCCGTCGAGTTTCTGCGCCCCGAAACCGATCGATTTTTCCTCCCGTTTGATCCCTAGCGCCGTTACGACCACTTCGCCCAGCTGCCGCGTATCCTGTGCCAGTTTTATGTCGAGTTTCGTTCGGCTGCCTACGTTAATTTCCTGTGTTTCAAAGCCGATATAACTAAAAACCAGCACCGTAGTATCACTCCCAACTTTGATCGAATACTCCCCATTCCCGTTGGTCTGTGTACCAATATTCGCGTTCCTGAGCTTGATATTAACCCCCGCGAGCGCGGTTCCGTCGTCCAGGGCGGTCACCGAGCCGGTCACCGTCCTGTCCTGTGCGATCGCATGCATTGCAGGCAGCAATAGCATGCACCATAGTGAATAGATATTTTTCATGGTATATATGGATTGGTAAAAAATACGCACGTGTTGCCTGCGCGAGGGCGCGGCAAAGGCTTGAAGCAATGCAGTGGGCACAATACTCCCATTCACCGGTTTTGGCCGATGTGAAAATGAATGCGTTAGTTTTTAACGAAACAGGCTAACCTGCTCGGCAACGATCTTCCAGCCTTCGGGCCGATGCTGCCAGACGCGGGTAAAAAAACCTTCCACAGTTTTATCGCCCTTCACGACATTTGCTTTGCCAAAACAATAAGCGAGATCGCCTGCCTTGGAAATGCCTTGTCCTGACCTGATAAATTGGTATGATTGAATTTGTTGCTGCGCTAATGTCCCAAGTGCATTCGCTTTGGTTTTACCGAATGGCCGGTCGCTCCTGAGCAACACGACTTCTTCGGCCAAAAATTGCTTGTAGGCTTGGCCGGCGTCTTTTTCGGCCGCGGCTGAAAATGCCTCTTCTGCCATCCAGGGCTCAGGGGTGCTCTCATTTACCTTTGGAATCGGCAAAATATACGCATACGTTGTATTACTCTGCGGTTCAGGATCGCGCTGGAATGCTTCCGTCGCATTGCCGGAATGGATCACGCCGCCATCGAGCATTACCTTGAACTGCCCGGCAGCATTCTTCTTCCAGACTGAAAAAAAGTAACCAGAACCCACTGCGGCCTGCGCCCGGTCAGCCAAAAATTGAAAAGGGCCGGACGTAAAACCCATATCGCCCCCCTGAGAAACATGGCCGATAACCGGGTACCATTTCAACAGGTCCTTGCCGCCCTTCGGTACTTTGCTGTATTGCGCTATCCCATTCACGGCCTCTTCCCCATTGAATATCACGCCTGCACTATCCAGATACGCCAGAAAGGCCGTCGGAACATCCGTTTCTTCCGCTTTCGCCGCAAATGCTTTTTCCTCCCGAATCAATGTCGCCAGATCGGGGTCGACCTGCTGTGACTGTGCATTATATACGCAACCCAAAATCAATGCCACACAGAACGTCCAGCGCTGGCGGAAAAACCGCGCGCTTTGATGCGAAATATATGCAAGTCGGGACATTGGGAACGATCTAGTCAGGAGTTATAACGCAATGATACAGCATCTTAGGGAATAGTAAAAGCAGCGAACGGTACCGTCGACGAACGACTCAAAGTATCGGCCAAATGCTTTTATAGAATAAAATTGTCGTATAAATATCACACTGTGCCGTTCGTCGGTTTTTGCGTGAATTTAAATAAACAATCCCGCCCCATAGATGAGGGGCGGGATTGCATGAGAATGCTTGAAAAAATCAGAACACAATCTGGGCGCGGATTTCTCCGGCCGGATGCAGCACATTGTGGATATTGAAATAGTACAGCCCGTTGAGCAGCTCCGTTTCTTTGATCTTCACCTCATCCA
>DATMSL010000876.1:0-2092 GCA_035565435.1 Dyadobacter sp.
AAAATCCCGCCAGGTGGATCAAGCCATGCAACATCAGCAGGGCAAAAAACAGGTAACGTGCCATGTTTTCTTCTATTGGTTACCTGACAAAAATTGCGCTTAACGCTACGAAAAATTATGACCGCGGTCATTCGAAAAACAATTGGTTATCAACCACATGCAATCCCATCTCGTTACATCCGATCACTCCACATATAAAACGGCTGCTCCATGGATTTTCCCCTCACGCAAAGCCTGTAAAGCCAGGTCTGCCTCCGCCAGCGGAAAAAGCTCGGTCCGTATTTGAACCGGGGAAATACTGATTTGCTCAAAAAAGTCATGGCCGTCGGAGACAGTCAGGTTTGCCACCGACCTTACCACCCTTTCCTGCCATAACAGGTTATAGGGAAAAGAAGGGATGTCGCTCATATGAATCCCCCCGCAAACGACAGTCGCTCCTTTGCCCGTATCAGAAAGAGCTTTGGGTACAAGCTCTCCTGCCGGCGCGAACAAAATCGCTCCGTCGAGCTGATCGGGTGGTTTCTGTGAGGAGTCCCCGGCCCATACAGCACCCAGCTCGAGGGCTAGTTGCTGCGCGGCAACATCCCCTTTCCGTGTGAAGGCATAGATTTGCTTTTGATGCGCCACCGCGATCTGGATTAAAATATGAGCCGCTGCCCCAAATCCGTAAATACCAATTTTGGTACAATCGCCGGAAAGCATCCTGTACGACCGGTAACCGATCAGACCGGCGCACAACAGCGGCGCGGCCCATGCATGCTGGTAAGCCGGTGGGATTGGAAAACAGTACCGCTCAAAAGCGACAAGGTATTCGGCATACCCCCCATCTACGGTATAACCGGTGAATAATGCACGTTCGCACAAATTTTCTTTCCCGTCCCGACAGTACCTGCATTTGCCACAGGTGTAGGCTAGCCAGGGCACTCCGACAACGTCCCCTTGCCTTAGAGCACTTACGCCCGGGCCAACCGCGACAACCTTGCCAACCACCTCATGGCCGGGGATCAAAGGGTATTTCCCGTCTTTCAAATCGCCATCCAGGATATGAAGATCGGTCCTGCAAACCCCGCATGCCGTTACTTTGATCAGAACCTGCCCTGAACCAGGCCTTGGAATCGGGACCTGCATCTGAGTCAACACAGCACCGGGCTCTGACAGCACCATCGCGTGCATGGTCTCTGGAATATCCTCTGTTTTTTTCATCGGTAAATTGCTTTAAAAAACACCTTTACTTTTCGGCGATCAGATCAATATAGGATTCCATCAGATCCAGGTATTTCCGGCATTTGGCCAGCGCGACTTGCCGCGCATTTTCATCTGTGGCTGACTCAGCGGCGACAGCAGATACCTTTGCCCTGATATTCGCTCTCAGACACTTGTAGTAGATGAAAACAAGAGAGTCCGCTGGAATCTGAAAACATGGAAAATAATCGCAGTAGGTCGATAGAAAGATCTCCGAAAAGGCTGGTTTGCCATAAGACTCCATGTCCATGCAAAGAAACGCGAGTTCGTCGATGACGTCGATCTGTCTGAATGTGTCGTTGTATTCCAGGCAATCGAACAGTACCGGCCTTTTGTATAAGAATATATTGCCGCAATGAAGATCACCGTGAACATCCCTGCGATAACCCAGCCCAACCCTTTCACTGATCCGGCCGCCGCAACGAGAAAGGCATGCGGCATTAAAAGACTTGGCCCGTTCGATCAGATCACCGTAGCGCTGTCCGAGCTGCTGGCTGGCAAAGCCTGTCACCACTCCGAGATCATCGAAGGTCCGGGCTAATTCTGCCAGATCAAAAGGCTTCGCGATGATCCGGGAGCGGCTGTGCATGAAAGCAATTTCCTGGGCCAGAGATACAATGTGCGCGGCACTCACTCTTTCCGCATCAAGCATAGCGTCCATTTTTTTGCTCGCCGCCAGCCGCCGCATCACTACCGCGTAGTCGACGATCCGGCCCTTGGCCCCGCCTATGGAGAACTGCCCGTTGCGCTCTCTGACGGGGAGCACCTGCTGATAAATTGGCGAAAAGCGGCGGTTAAGCTTCAATTCTTTCTGGCAAGCTTGTCTGCGTTGGCTGACCCCGGAGAAATC
>DATMSL010000877.1:0-7864 GCA_035565435.1 Dyadobacter sp.
CGCGCCTATATTCGCTACCCCTACAAACCGCTTTTCATTAATAGGGATACCTACCTCGGGAATATTACCCACGCGTACATTAACAGCTACGTTTTTCAACTCAGCCTCGGTAGCGAGGAAATCGCCGGACAGGTGGAAATACAACGGCCCTGCAATCGGCAAGCGCAGACTGGCCCCCGCACCTACGCCGAAACCACTGGTAGAAGCAGGGCTCAAATGCACGAGTATCTGGTTTTCACCGGATTGGAAAGTACCGGTCATATCCACGGTAGGCGAAGTTACTTTTACATAACCTCCCTGTACGTGGCCTTCTAACTGCACTTTACCGAAATTGAGGAAGATAGCGGGACCAGCCATGATTGCATTGAATTTCCAGCGCGACACACGCGTGTCCCACGTATGCGAAGTGGTTTCGTTGATCAAGCCTTTGAGTTCTTCCACGCGGAGATCCGCAATATCGACGATCGGCTGAGGGCGCGTCGTGTTCTTGTTCATGCTTCCTGAAAACTTCAATCCAAACCAGCGCGCGATGCGGAAATCATAATTGACCTGCCCATAATATCCCGAGCCTGTCAAACCTGCGAAAGGGTCGTTCAGTTTTTCCCTTGCGAGTTCTCCCACCGGCAAGCTGTATCCGGCGGCAACCGAAAAGAAAGACCGGTTATCGTTTTGCGCCTGCACACCCAACTGTGTAAATAGGAAAAGTGCAAAAAGAGAGATAGAGAAACGTTGGCTGATTTTCATGAATATGGCTGGTTTGTGAGAAGAACTAGTACGTGAAACGAAATTTCCAGCTAAGGTAACATGAAACATCCCCGATTTATTACATTTTAGCTTCACGACTTAGTTTGGGGAAATTTTATCAACACAATGTTATATAAATCGCTCAAAAAGTGCTGAATCCGCATTGGTATGGAAATGGTAAGGGTTATTTCAAACTAAATCATTCAACCCATGAACAGGCAAGAAACAGATAAGGAAGCAAGGGCCACCAAAAACGTGAAGAACGTCTGGAAGTGGATCGTCGGCATCGGCATCGTTCTTTCGCTGATCGCCTGGTTTGGCGGCTTCTTTAACCACGACAGAAACCTGTCCGGACAGGCCGATAACCCGGCCGATCGGGGCACAACCGCTGTCGACAGCATTGCTTCCGATACCGCAGGAACGCCGTTGCGTTCCGATACGGTTTATGAGCACGTCCGCGGTACCCAATAGGGTGCTACTTGATCAGTGCGTCGTATAAAATCTCAACAGGGTGCATGGCTTTGCGCCCTGTGCCATCCTTAATCTGATGGCGACAACTCGTGCCGGCAGCCGCGATGATCACATCCTCGGGCTGCTGCCGGACAGTTGGGAACAACACCAGCTCCCCGATCTGCATCGACACGTCGAAATGCTCTTCCTCATAACCAAATGACCCCGCCATTCCGCAGCAACCCGACGGAATCAGCTGAACATGATAGTTTTCCGGTAATTGCAACGCTTTTTTAGAAGCCGTTAACGTCGAAAGTGCCTTCTGATGGCAATGCCCATGCAGCTTGATCAGCTGTTTTCTACCCACAAATGCACTTTTCTGAATGCGTTTCGCGTCAATCTCACGGGCGATAAATTCCTCAAAAAGAAGTGCATTCTCCGCAATTTTCTGCGCATTGCCTCTTTCTTTCTCCCCTACCAGATCCACATATTCATCACGGAACGACAGGATCGCCGAGGGCTCAATGCCTACCAGCGGCGCGTCGTAGCTGATTTTATCTTTGAGCAAAGCCACATTCCGGATCGCCAGTTTCTGCGCTTCTTTCACGAAACCTTTGGACAAATACGAACGTCCTGATTCCACGTGTTGCGGGATAACTACGTCATAACCCAATTTTTCAAGCAGTAGCACGGCCTTTTTACCAACCTCAGCATCATTGTAATTAGTAAACTCATCACAAAACAGGTACACTTTGCGTGAATGCGGCGCTACTGCCGGCTTGTTCCGCTGATGCTTTTCCCACCAGCTTTTCAATGTCTCGCTATCCAGCTTCGGCATCGACCGTTCGGGGTGAAAACCGACCATTTTATTAGCGATCCTCCGCAATGCCGGCGTTCCGAATATGCCGTTGAATGCCCAGGGGGCGATCGAGGCCAGTTTCATTTGGTTTGAAAACCCCGCGATCAGCTTGCTGCGCATCGGCACGCCGTGGCTTTCATAGTATTGCTGCGTGAATTCTGCCTTCATTTTGCCGATATCTACGCTCGAAGGGCATTCCGATTTACAGCCTTTGCACGAAAGGCAAAGATCGAGTACCTCTTTCACCATTTCCTGGCTCGTTGCCGGAGCCGTCTCGGGTGTGAAATACTGTCGAAGGATATTCGCCCGGGCGCGTGTGGTGTCGCGCTCGCTGCGTGTGGCCATGTAACTCGGGCACATGGTTCCGCCCGTAAGTTCGGTTTTACGGCAATCGCCCGAGCCGCTGCATTTTTCGGCCAGGCGGAGAATGCCTTCCTGCCGCGAAAAGTCGAATATGGTCTCGATTTGCGGGTTCGGCTTGTCCTGCCCGTAGCGCAGGAACTCGTTCATCGGCGGCGTGTCTACGATTTTATTGGCATTAAAAACGCCATCGGGATCCCAGATCCGCTTCACCTGCCTGAACATTTCATACACCTCCTCGCCCATCATGTAAGGGATAAACTCCCCGCGCAAGCGGCCATCGCCATGCTCGCCCGACAATGCGCCGTTGTATTTTTTCACCAATACTGCCGTATCGGCCAGCACATCGCGGAATTGCTGTTTTCCCTCGCTCGTTTTCAGGTTGATCATCGGCTCGACGTGCAGCTCGCCCGCTCCCGCGTGTGCATAGTAGGAGGCGCTCAATCCGTGTTTTTCCAGCAAAATTTCTAATTCTTCGATATATGCTGGCAAATCCTCGACGGCTACGGCGCAGTCCTCGATGAGGTTCACCGGCTGTGTATCGCCCGGCAAATTGCGGATCAATCCGAGACCGGCCTTACGGATATCCCAGGCCTTGTTGGCATCGTCCCCGAACAATAACGGGTAGGCATACCCGAGGTTTTCCGCTTGTAATTGTGCAATTAACGCCGACGCTTTTTGCTCTACTTCCTCTTTGGCGACGCCCCAGAACTCTACCATCAGCATCGCTGCAGGGTCGCCCTGCATAAAAAACCGGTTTTGGGAATACACATTATGGTTTTTAGTAAAATCCATAATGTATTTGTCGACCAGTTCGGAGGCCTTTGGGTGATGCTGCATGGCAACGCGGTTCGCGTGCAGCGCTTCTGCGAGCGAGCTTGTATGTACGCACACGACGCCCACAGCCGCGGGAGGGGCGTCGACCAATGCAATTTTAGCTTCGGTAACGAAGCACAATGTCCCCTCGGAACCGGCAATGAGGTTACAGAGGTTGATATTCCCTTTTTCAAAATTTCTGACCAATGCATCCAGCGCATAACCGGAATTGCGGCGGGTGACGGTCGGTTTTGGAAATTGTTTTTTGATTAAATCCTGGTCAACAGGATTGGATATGAGCCCGAACATGCCTGCCAGAATGGATTGCAGGCGCTGGCCTTTAACTTGCTTATCGCGAATTTCGCGCGTAAAATCAGCGACGGATTGCTCATTGAAAATCGCTTCGGAACCATCGGAAAGCAGCACCTTTACTTCCAGCAAATGGTCGCGCGTGGCGCCCCAGGTAATGGAATGCAGCCCGCACGAATTGTTCCCGATCATCCCGCCGATCATCGCACGACTGGCCGTGGAAGTTTCCGGGCCGAAAAGCAGGCCATAGGGTGCGAGGTGCTTGTTCAGATCGTCGCGGATCACACCCGGCTGCACGCGCACCCATTTTTCGTCCGGATTTACCTCGATAATCTTCCGGAAATGCTTCGAAATATCGACCACAATACCCTTTCCTACCACCTGCCCGGCCAGCGAAGTCCCTGCCGCCCTGGGAATCAACGTCACTTTATTGGTTTGGGCAAAATCAATCAGCGCGCGGATATCCTCCACGTTTTTTGGCAAAGCTACCGCCACCGGCATTTCCTGGTAAACCGATGCATCCGTAGCGTAAACCGTGCGCTGGGCAGTGTGTAAAGTGGAATTATCAAAATACAACTCTCCCTCGAATCGGGCGCGGAGCGTATTGAACTGGAATTGTGAAACGCGGGTCATGGGAACAATCGATAATCAAAAAGCGAATTTACGGTAGTTGACCTATTAATGCTTTGAAAAACTGGATTAATGTGCCTGCGACCTACGCTGGATAAGCCGCCGGAACAGATACCGGCACGAGTTACGTATATTGGCACAATTTTTACGCCTCCTGGTTTAGGTAAAAACAGTTTTCCCTTTCGAACCGATGAAACACATAAACATTCTGATCCTCACACTATTCTGCTGTGCATTAAGTTGGGCAGCCTGCGCGCAAAACACGGCCAATATCACGCTCACAACCGCGAAACAGGCTCCTGTGACCGTTACGCTGGTGCTCGAAGATGTACATTTTCACCCCAATCTGGGCACAGGCCTTGCCGACGCGAAGCTCGACGCCGTAGCCTCGGTGAACTTTGCCGATAAAACGACTGAAAAAACAGTCATTCAGCTCAGTGAGCCCAAAATGATGCGCCTGCAATACAGCGGCGGCGGTGTGAATAAAACGTGGATGCTTTTCCTGCAACCCGGCGACGACCTGACGATCAACTTCGCCGACAAGGCCGACGTGACTTTCGCGGGCAAGAATGCCGGTTATCAGACATTTTTGAAAAATTATTTTCTGGAAAACCAATACCAGTACCTGCCCGTTTTCGGCTATAAACCCTCCCAAATCGATAATAAAAGCGTGGTACAGCAAAGCGACAGCCTGAAAAAAGTGCGGCTGGATGCCTTTGAAAAATTCAAAATGGCGAATCCGGTGGTACCTGCATTTGAAGCATATGTGCTGGCTACCACCGCAACGGAGCCATCGCTGACCCGCCAACTGATTCAGGAGAAAATCATGCGCCGCAACCGCGTGGCCAAACTCGACGCCGCACAGCGTAAGGAACTCGAAGATTTCACATTGACCGACTTCAAAATCCAGCCCGACGACGCATTGCTCAGCCAGGCGTACCGTGACGAGCTCCGCAACTGGGCGCTTATTCCCTCGACCCGCAAATATCCCCTCGAATCGGAAACTCGCTATGAAATCAGCCCGGATGCATTGAAGGATGTATATGCTTTCAGCAAGGAAAAGCTGGCTAATTATCCGAAACAGAAAGAATACCTGGCTACCTACTGGCTCAACTATGCAGCTACGGCCATTCCGGGCATCGAAACCGCCAAAACACTGCTGGCAGATTACAAAACAACATTCCCGCAATCGCCTTACACCGAATACATTTCCAAGCTGATCCAAACCAAAGAATCGCTGCAACCGGGAGCGGCCATTCCGGACATCACATTACTCAATACCGACAGCACCGCGGTAACGATTTCGTCATTACAAGGCAAGCCGGTTTTGATGGTATTCTCATTCAGCATCGGACAGCACGAGCCGGGATTGAAGGTTCTGGAAGATAAATATGCCGATAAAGTGACGTTTGCCTACATTTCCGTTGCGACGGGCATCCCGCTTTCGACCTGGAAACAATATGCAAAGGCGCGTCCGACCGCGAAGCATTTGTGGGCTTCGGATGAAAATATCGAGATTTTGAAAGAGAAATATGGTATTGACATCCGGTATCCATTCCTGGTGATCGACGGTGCGGGTAAGATCGTGAACCGCTGGATTCCACAGGAATTTCCGAACAACAAAACCCTGGAAGCTGAGTTACAGAAAGTAGCAAAATAATGGCGCGAGGCTCTCGCTTCGTGCCTACTATTCGCAGGCCTCAGGCCGGTCAGGCATGCAACATTGTGCAAAAGTCGGCCAGAGGCCTCCACATAGCGTGTGCGAAGCAGGAGCTTCGCACTATCCTGAGCGCTATCCCGCAACTCTGATCGAATGGATAGGCTCCTGATACTGATACGAAATCCGCAGCTCGTAATTATCACAGATCTCCTTGACGATCGCCAGCCCGAGCCCCAGCGATTCCGCCCTTGCCGATTCCTTCTTGAACCGCTCGAATAACCGCTCCGGGTCGCTCTTCAACGGGTTGCCGGTATTACTCACCTGCACATAATCAGTTCCCGATTCCAGCCGCAGCTCTCCGCCGGTGTAGTTGTGCCGGATTGCATTGTTGATCAGGTTCGTAAGCAGAATATCCGCCAATGCAGGCGACATTACTTTTCTGAAATTCCCTGTCGATTGCAATGAAACGCGGATATCCTTATGCTGTAAAATATCTTCGAAATCTTTCAGCTTGTTCAATGCCAGCCCGGAAAGATCCAGCTCCTCCTGTTCGGTAAATTGCTGGTTTTCAATTTTAGCCAACAATAAAAGTCCCTGGTTAAGCCGCGACATCCGCCGTGCGGCATGGTAAATCTCCTCAATCCAGTAAGTATGGTTTTCGCCCAAATCCTTCGATTGGATAAATTGCTCCACCCGCGCATTGATGAGCGCGAGCGGCGTCTGGATTTCGTGGGAGGCATTTTCGGTAAATTCGCGGAGGCTACGGTAATCGTGTTGCATTTTCGACGCCATCTTCTCCATCACATCTCCCAGCTCGTTGAACTCGGTGATTTCGCTTTTGACCGTTTCCAGCGGCTTGTTTTTGGTCCAGTCGAAATCCTTGATCCTGGCCAATGAGTCATAAAACGGCTTCCACAGCTTGCCCGACAAAACGCGGTGAAAAAGGAAAGTACTCACCAAAAGCAACCCTAAAAACGCGATCATCGCCGCCGAAATAGCTTCAATCAGCTTGTAGGATTCGATCATCGACTTCCTGATCGCAACGCGGTAGGGTGAACCGCCGATTAATGTATAGAATGTGAGCTGGCGGAACGGATCGGCGGTTTCGTCGTAGCGGTTGCTGATGAGCGTGTCCGTGAATGCGACTTTATTATCGAACCTGCCGAACACCGGTACCACTTCAATTTTATTCTCGACAAAGTACGAATTGTTGCTCCAAGTGTCGTTGCTGCGGACATAGGTCTCAAAATCCTGCTTTTCGACCATCAGCCGGCTCTCCACCTCGTCGTAGATCATAAATTTGATGATCCAGAAAAAAGCGATCCCCACCGCCACATAAATCAGCAGCGAGGCGAGGAGGTAAATACGGCTGGCTTTTTCGAGCAGTTTCAAGGTGCTGTGAATTTGTATCCTATCCCGTAAATCGATTGAATGTAATCTTTTCCGCCCTTTTCAACGATCTTGCGGCGAAGGTTTTTGATGTGCGAATAAACCATATCGAGCGAATCGGCCGAATCCATGTTATCTCCCCAGAGATGTTCGGCAATGGATTCCTTGGTCAATGCCACGTCGATATTGGAAAGAAAATAGAGCAGCAGATCGTACTCCTTTTTGGATAATGTGGTTTCAATATCTTTGATAAAAACCTTTCGGGCAGGCAGATTGACCCGAATATCCTTCCAGGTCATATCATTATTCCCGCCAAAATTCCTGCGCCGGATCAGCGATTTCACCCGCGCATTCAATTCCGAAAGGTGAAATGGCTTGGTCATGTAATCGTCCGAACCTATTTCCAGCCCTTTCAGCTTGTCTTCCAGCGTATTACGTGCCGAAATAATAATGATACCCGTTGCGGCGGCGATCTTTTTCAAGGTCTGGATAATGTCGAAGCCGTTGCCATCCGGCAACGTCAGGTCCACAATCGTACAATCGTACTGATACAGGCTGATTTTCTCATCGGCCTGCCAGAATGTGTTGGCGACCTCACAAATGAACCCTTCGCGGGAAAGGTAATCGGTGATACTTTCTGCAAGCCC
>DATMSL010000878.1:0-16592 GCA_035565435.1 Dyadobacter sp.
CATATCAATCCGAGATTTTCCGGGCTAGCGCAGCTGGCCTATCACCAAACGGACATCTTACCGGATCTTTTCAGCCAGTGGTACAGCTCAGGCTTTTGGTATGCGCGCGAAACCCATCACCATATACGGGCAGAGAGCGGAATAAGGTGGTACATTAATCCACGGTCAAGATTCTTATTTTTCATAGAAGCAAGAGCAGGGGTTGAAAAGTTTTTATCCATCACGGAACATCCTTTCAATGAAGAAAAACTAGTAATCCACGACGCATTCGGCTATGATCGCATTTTGCCGGTTGCTTCGGCGACGGCTGGAATCAAATGGAGGAGGTTTGCACTCATGGCGGATTATGGGCGCGACCTTCTGGGCGCTCGTCGCGACGATCCTGAAAAACTGGGTTTCATGCCAGAAAAAGCAAAAATTACGGCACAACGTATTGCAGCAAAAGCTACTTTTACCATTTTCAAATAGCATTCAAATTCATTTCACAATGCCTTTCGTCAATTTTAAAACCAATAAAGTAGTCAAAATCTGTGACGGTATTTATGGCACGCTGGGCCATTCGGAGCAGCAGACGTTCGGACATTTTACGATCGTTGCCGGGACCGTGCTGCCGGAGCACAGCCATTTCCATGAGCAATGGTGCCATGTGCTGGAAGGAGAGCTGGAATTTACCGTCGATGGAGAAACGATGCTGCTCACGCCGGGCATGACAGCCCACATTCCCCCGCATGCGCCGCATTCCGCAGTCGCGCACACGCAGTGCAGGGTGATCGACTGTTTCACACCAGCTCGACAGGATTTTATCGAACTGGAAAAGGGGTCCTGATTCAAAGCCTTACGCCCGTTGTACCTCCTTTTTCCATGGAGATGTCAATGGGCGCGTTGGTTTTCCAGCTGCCGCGGGTGAAATCGGGAACGTCGATGGAATTGGAACGGTGCGCTACCGACCACTCGCTGAGCGGGCCGATGGAACTCCACAATGCGGCATCATACACATCCTGATCGAGAGGCAGACCATTGCGGAGGCAGTCGATGGTGCGCCAGTCCATGAGGAAATCCATGCCGCCGTGCCCGCCGACCTGTTTGGCCGCCTCTCCTATTTTCTTTACAATGGGCGGCGTATGCTCAGTTTCGAGCGCCTTGTAGGCTTCCGGCGAAAGCCATTCGTGCCCTTTCGCAATGCGGGCCGGCTCGGGGTATTTCAATGCCGCTCCTTGGGTACCGCTCACCAACTGAATGCGGGAGTACGGGCGCGCTGACGCGACGTCGAATTGCACCATGATCGTCTTACCCTTTTTTGTTCGGATAGTAGACGTGTTCATCATCCCGTTAAATGGCTTCCCGACAAACGGTTTGAAATCCGGGTCGCTGGTGGCCAGGTGTTTGGCAGTACCTGCCATGACAAAGTCATTGTTTGACATCGATACCAGGTAATCCATCGCATCCCCGCGGTTGATATTCATCACCTGGCAAATCGGCCCGAGGCCATGCGTCGGATAGAGATTACCGGTCCGCTGCGAAAGCTCTTTCAGCTCCCACATCTGGTAAAAGCGCTCTTTGTCAAACACATATTCCTGTAAATTGTGGATATAGGCACCTTCCGCGTGGGTAATTTCGCCGAAGAAACCTTGCCGTGCCAGGTTTAACGTAAGCAATTCCGTGAAGTCATAGCAGCAGTTTTCGGTCATCATGCAATGCTTCCGCGTCTTTTCCGACGTTTCGACCAGTTCCCAGCATTCATCGATGGTTTTAGCCGCAGGTACTTCCACGCACACGTGCTTGCCGCGGTTCATGGAGAATACTGCCATCGGCGTATGCAGTGCCCAGGGCGTCACGATGTACACCAGGTCGAGGTCTCCATGTTCACACAGCTTCTTCCACGCGTCGGCGCGGGTATGGTACCCTTGCGGTTTATGGCCGTTGCGCGCGACCAATTGAATAGCCTCGTTGACTTTGCCTTCCCGTAGATCGCATACCGCCCTGATTTCCACGCCTGCGATCTTATTCATACGTTCTACGGCCGCCATGCCGCGATTACCCAATCCGATAAAGCCTATACGCACCGTTTCCACCTTCGGAGCGGCATAATTGCACATGTTGAATTGCTGCGGACCGGCCGCACGGACCGGCTGCCTGCCGGAAGCGTCCTCTGGTAATGCCGCCGAAGCGAGCCCCAGACCGGCTATTTTCATAAAATCCCTGCGGTGCTGATCCATCGGAGAAGCGGGTTATGCATTTGATACAGATTCACTCAAAAACTGGGGCGTGTAGCCATTCTCGCCCGCCCACTGTACGGCTGCGCGAATCTTGTCCCGGAAATCGGGCTGGTAGTTGAAATAGGACGGATAGAAATATTGCTCGTGCACCAGCAAATCGAGGTAGGGCGGTTTGAGGCCGTTTTCTTCGTGCGAATCGAGGTGCGGTTTGATATCTTCCAGCTTTTTGGTGTCGATGACAATGCTAGCCCTGACAAACGTGATATCCTGAGCTGTATCCCGCCACACGAAGCGCTTTTTGAGGTGCCTCCGTTGCGGCACGGTGAGGTAATAGGATGCCGATGGGAGGTTATCATCCACATTGAAATAGCCCACCTGCGTCGCGTAACCCGCATCGCGCATCGCACGCGAGCCGGCGGCAGTAGCCTCGCCCCAGTGGATCGTGGTAACCGAATGCATAACTTCCTCTCCGGCAAATCGCCGGATCTCGTTCATAATAAGATCACAATCTCGCTTCACCTCGTCATAACCGGCATTCACATATGGCATGTCGGGAAACTCCTGCAATGCATGGAAACTCAGCCGGAGCCAGTCCGCATTGGCTTTCCACTCATTCTTGTATTGATCCGTGAAATCGGAAAGATTGAAACCGTCGGTTTGATAAAACAGGTTCAGATGGATTTTGGTACCATATTCCGCATGGATTTGTTTCAAAAATGCGAGGTAAGGATTATCGAAAAGCGACGCATAATGGTGCTTATTATGCTGAATATCCTGTAAAAACCAGATATTATCGTCGACCGACAGCCTGTAATGCCCGGCGAGATTTTTGAGCAGAAAGACACGGATGACGGTCTTTTCGCCTGTTTTCGTATTTAACGCTCCAAGCTCATTTTCGTATCCTTCCAAAAACACCTCTGCCTCGAAGTGATCGCCCACACGCAATGCCGGCACACCATTTACTGCTATTTGAGCATCCTCCGGCGCTGCAATTCTGACGATAATTTTCAATTTATCCTCCGCAAAAACGCCGTCATAAGCATGGTAGACGTCCCCTTCAATAGGATTGAGAAAGTTTATATTCATGATAACGAAGATTTTTTGACAACGAATCATTGCCACAAGTTAAGAGCGCCATTCAGCAGTTCGGCCGCTCGCGGCCTAGTACGTCGCCCTCCCACCCGAAAGATCAAACGTGAACCCGGTAGTAAAGCTATTCTCCGGCGAAACGATGAATGCAGCCATATTAGCCGCTTCTTCGAGCGTGCCGCAGCGTTTCATGGGGATTTTGTCGGTCATGTATTTCACTTGTGCCTCGGGCATCGCGTCCACAAGCGGCGTCTGGATCACCGCGGGCGCCAGTGCATTCACGGTAATACCAGTCTCGGCGTACTCTTTCCCCTGCACTTTGGTCATCCCGATCACCGCTGCTTTCGAAGCTGAATAGGCCAGCATACCCGCATTTCCCTCTTTTCCGGCAATAGATGCAACGTGCAAAATCCGGCCATAGTTGTTTTGGAGCATATAAGGCAGCACCGCCTTGGCCGTATAAAAGCTCGCCATAAAGTTGATATTGAACACTTTCTGCAAATTGGCCGTATCCACCTCGTGGCTTTTGATGTTGGTAGCACCCGTAATGCCCGCGCAGTTGATCAGGATATCGATTTTACCAAAACGCTCCGCCACGCGTGCTACCGCCTGCGCCACCCGCTGCTCGTCCGTGACATCCACGCCAATGAGCTCTTCACGCTCAGGGTTCCCGACAAATTCGTCGTTCAGGGCCTGCTCGTTCAGATCGAGTAACCCTATTTTGGCGCCTTCATTCAGCAGTTTATGGGCGATCACGAGCCCCAAACCCGAAGCGGCACCGGTAATGACGGCAACCTGATTCTCGAAAGTGTTCATTTTACCAGCGCGTTTTGGATTGTATTTAGATTTGCCGGTTTTAAAAATACTTTTTTCTCCGTTCTTAATCACGCTTTCGAGAAGGTTGTTTCCAGTGATTTGATTTCCCACGTTTCATCATTAAGCACATCCAAAACCCGCTGATTCAATTCCTTGATATAGGAAACAGAAGAAGGGTCAGGAATATACGCGGCCTTGCGGGCAATGCTGTTTTTGAGGATTCCCCGGGCCATCAGCAGCTCTTTTTCGGCATAATGGAAGAGTTCCATGTTTTGCAGCGAGAAAAATATCTGCGGCATTACTTTTTCGAACAGGTCAAAAGCCTTTTGATGTGCGCCCTGATTGCGGAGGGTGAATACTTTCTGCAAAATATCCGATACCGCCAGCCCTGGCATAACGCCGCGGATGCCGAGCGGGATGAGTTCCAGCATATACAGACCGCCCCATCCTTCGAAAAGCCCGATCTTCCCACCGGTTTCATTGATAATGCGCTCGAACTTCGGTGCGCAAAGCGGCTCTTCGAGTTTGAGATATTTGAAATTTGGATGGCTCTCCATCAGTTCTCGGATGAAGCCGACGCTGATCGACGAGCCACCCGGGTTGAAATCCTGGATCAGGACCGGTGTATCGGGTACCGATTCTAAAAATCCGGACAGGTAAGCCCTGAGCGAATCCTCCGGCATGCTGAAAATCCGCGGTACAGCCAGCGACACCACGTCCGCGCCCGCAGCCACATTGGCCTGGGCAAGCCGGATCGCCTGTTTCAGTGACGGATGATTGGATTGTGCGACGATTTTCACGCGTCCGGCAGCTTGCGATACGGCTATCCGCACGACCTGCAACTTCTCATCATCGGTCAGTTTGTAAAATTCGCTGGCATAAGCAGGCAGGCAAACCGCCTCGATACCGCTCGCGACGGCAAAATCGATCAGATCGCGAAGGGCTGCTTCGTCAATCTCCTCGTCTTCTGTGAATGGCGTCGGAATAATGGGTACGACGCCGTACAGTTCGTTTTCTGCATTCATACTCTTAGGGTTTTATGGATTAGCATTCACCAGTTCTTCCGGCTTCTTTTCCCGCGCCGCTTTACTGTCTACAATAGTGAGTATCAGCGTCGACGCCAATACCAGGACGCCACCGATAATGGCTTGTGTTTTCAAAGTTTCCCCCAAAACGAAAGCTGCAATAGGCAACCCCATGAACGTAATGAGGTAGTTGGACAAGGCGACCTGTGTGGCATCGAGGTATTTGAGTACCTTGAAAAACAGCAGCATCGACAGGAAGTTGTGAAAAAGTGTCAGCGCGATCATCCCGTTCCACGTCTGGGCCGTGTAATGCGGTATCACCGAAAACATTTCGGGCTCGTAATACCACACCAGCGGCGCAAGCAGGATCACCATCACCAGGTAGGTGTAAAAAACCATTTCTATCTCGCTGTATTGCTCGGCGACTTTCTTGCAGCCTACATTGTAATAGCCATTACCAAGTATCGCCAGGAATATCAGCAAGTTACCAACCGCATATTGCGAGCTCATATCCATGTTCCGTATATCCTCGGTGGAACAGAGCAGCACGCCCACGATCGCAATCCCGAAGCTGATCCACCGGATACGGTTCATTTTTTCTTTTAATATAAAAAAGGCAAAAACCGCTGTGACGATGGGTAATGCGAGGATCAGAATCGCCGCATTACTTGCCAGGGAATACTGCGTGCCCCAGGTCATGAGCACTTGCGACGGAAACGCGCCAATAGCGGCCAGTTGCACAAAAATGAGTACATCATTCAGTTTCTTATTCCCTTTTTTAAAATCCCGCCAGGCATAGGGAGCCAGGAAAACCGTGGCCAGCAGCATGGGCAGCCACACGGTGAAATAAGGCCCCACCTGATCCTGCGTAAGCTTAATGCAAGTGAAATGGAACGACCAGATCAGGTTGCAGAAAAACAGAATGGACCACGAAAAGAATGCCTTCTTCATGAATGCGCGATTAGGATTTTTCCGGTTTGATATTTTTGGAGTGCCTGCTGGTCGAGCGTAATGCCCAGCCCGTGGCCCTGCGGTACTTTTGCGGCTCCGTTTTCAAATACAATGGGGTCGGTCAGCAGGTCATCTACCCGCACCAGCTCCCCGAAAATGTCGGACGGGATGGTGCAGTTAATGCTCGCCGCCGCGATATGCAGGCCCATGGTTTCCGAAATACCCAGGTCCACTTCCGAACCACGCCAGCATGGCTTGCCTTCAAGGTGCGCGATCTCCGCCAGCAGCACGCAATTGTATGCCGAGCCATTGAAATTATATCCATCCGCCGCATCCGCACGCACGAACGTGATCATGTCGCGGATGTCCTGCGTGTACGGGAGCGAAATATGGCGGTAGAGTGGTATTCCAAGGTGTTTTTTGAGGTATTTAAAGCCTTCCACATCCGCATGCAGGATCGGGTCTTCCAGGCCCAGCATCACATCCATTTCCACCCGTTCCATCAGTTTCATCGTCGTTTCCACATCGTTCCAGCGCTGGTTCGGGTCGAGCAGGACCTTAATACCCTCGCCGCATTGCTTTTTGATCTCCTCTGTCCATAGCCGCACCGGGTCTTCGTCGGAGCATTTGAATTTGAATACCTTATGGCCTTGCTGCATCGCGTCGAATGCTTTTTGTGCTGCGTCTTCCGGCGTCCGCCGTCCCGTCCAGCCCATGCAATCGACGGTATCGCGGTAGCTTCCCCCGAGCAATTGGTACACCGGCACATGCAGCAGCTTTCCCACCAGGTCGAGTACGCAGCTTTCGAATGCTTCATAAATACGCTGGTCGGTTACGGGTAGCCGCCGCCAATTCAGTTTCAGCACATCTTTACCTATAAATTCCCGCAAAGCTTCGCGGATCAGTTCGGCTGATGCACTCCGGTAGGTCTCGCCAACGCCCGTGAGCCCATTCGCGAGGGTCATCTCGATGATCCATTTGGGCTGGTTCGCAAACTCGGTCCAGCTTTCACCCGTTAGGAACTTTTGTGCAAATGCGGTGTCCTTATCCAGTACGGTTTCAGAATTAAGGCTTCCGGGTTTCGCCGGCACGATTACTTCCGTGGCCCGGGCCGATGCAATTGTTGTCATGTCTGCGCGTATTTTTCAGCCAGCTTCCGGATGTCGTAGCTGAAATCGATAAATGCTTTTTCCCAGGCTTCGGCGCTCTCCGGTGTATAGGGGTAAAATCCGTGCGCATTGCTCACGCCTTTCGCGCCTGCGGCTACGAGTTGCTCTATCATTTCGGGGGTTGTCTGCCGGTTGTCGAGATCCGGCAGCAGATCCTTCATCACGGTCAGGTAGGCGGGAATGCCCGTCAGATCCATGAAGCGGAACGGGCCGGCGAACGTGATCCAGTAACCCAGGTCGTTGCGCAGCGAACGGTCGACGTCCTCGACCGTCGCATAGCCGTTTTCCACCAGATTGAATGCCTCCCGCAGCATGGCGTACATGATGCGGTTGGTGATAAACCCGCGAATATCCTTTCGCAGCAGCGATGGCTCCTTGCCCCAGCTTTCGGCCAGTTGCACGATTCGCTGTGCATACTTCAGGTCCGAGTCTTTCCCGCAAACCACCTCCATAAACCGGGTAATATGCGCAGGCTCCGCCCAGTGAATACCGAGCAGCCTTTCGGGATGCCACAAACCGGCCTGCAAAACCGACACCGGTATCGCCGACGTATTGCTGCCGATAATGGCGGTGTTGGAAAGAACGGTTTCCAATGCATTGTAAATCGCCTTTTTGGCCTCCACATCCTCGGTAATCGACTCGATCACCACCTCGTGGCCCACCAGTTCCGCGATATTCGTCGTAATAATGATGCGCCCGGCCACCGTTTCAGGCGATTCTTTCAGCATGCCTTCATCGTGAAGTTCGGTGAGATAGTCCTGAATCCGTTTGCGGCCAGGTTCGGCCTCACTTTCATCTTTGACCAGCGCAGTTACCTCATGCCCGGCCGCGAGTATGCAGGTAGCGATGCTGCATCCCATCAGACCAAGACCAACGGTACCGATACGTTCTTTTAAACTCATTGTTATGCAAAAACTGGGTGTTTAAACTTGATGCCGCCCGACAATACCGATTGCACGGTGGGGTGTTTGACGATGTACCGCCGACCATGGACCGCCGACCGCCGATCACCTATTGCTAACTATATCGCTATATCTGACTATTCTTGGCCACACCTGACCACACTTGACCATTCCTGACCACACTTAACCATTCCTGACTACAACCGCCCCCCAATCTCCCACCCCGCAAATGAGTCCAAAAACGCCACCAACACCTCCGTTGCCTTACCGATCAAATGCGCTCCTTTTTCAGCGGTCGCCTTTTGTGGCTCACCGCTGCTGCCGTTGCTGGAAATATAGGCCGTCGGCTTAAAAAGCGTTACGCCGCGACCGGGCTCGTCGTCTTCCCAAGGGATGTAGCCGTTGCTGGCGGGTCGTTTGGCGCGTTCTGCTTTTTCCATGCAAACCTTCTCCGGGAAAAGATGGAGCATCATACTCGTTTCGTACTCGCAGGCGTGGCTCAACGCGGGGCTTTCCATGGGTGCTTCGCCTGCAAACGGCTTTCCACCTAGCTCCCAATAGGTTACCAATGCAATATTGGCCGCATTAGCCCGATCAAGGTCACTACTGAGCACTGCAAGCGCCTGCTTTACCGGCGTGATGTTGCCGCCATGGCCGTTCAGCAGTACGATCCGCCGAAAACCGCTTTGCAGCAACGAGTCGACCACATCCACAATGACCTGTGTGTATAATGCCGGTTTGATACTGATAGTCCCGCCGAACGACAAATGGTGATGGCTTGAACCGAACGGCAACGTAGGACATAGCAGCACCCGCCCGGGCAAGGATGCCTCCGCAGCGCCCGCGAGGTGTGTCACAATATCCGTATCCGTCGATACCGCCATATGCGGCCCATGCTGTTCCGTCGCGCCGAGCGGGAGTACCGCTACTGCACCTGCTGCGGATGCACAGATCGATGGATAATTCAAATTGGCGAATAACATAGCGGAGGTTCAGGACAGGGATTTATCAAATGTATTGCTTAATTTTTTGTTTACAAAATTTAAATAAAATAGTTTACAAAAAAGTGAAAGACCATAATTTCCGTACTAACTATTCTAAAAAGATCTTAAAACGGATTCCTGGAGCGTCCAGGCTATTTCTGCTAAAAAGATTTAAAAATCGGGCTTAAACAACGCTTCAAACGGCTGATCAGCCACATGATCCGGCTTGTTTTCGATGCGGTAACCAATCACTTTCAGCGAAAGCTTCTGCCATAACCCATTCTCGACGTCGAATCTGCCCAGCATGGTATTGAGCCGATAAGGCATATATTCCGAGCGCCAGGCTTCCGAATAAGCGTTTTTCAGCTCACCGACCTCGTCCATAACATCCACCAGCAGGCCATGGCATGGGTAAACGAGGTCGTAAACCACAAAATCGTTTTTCTTCCGGCTCAACATCGACTCGTTCCACCGGTCGCAGATGGTTTTAGCCCATAAAAAGCGCGTCGCCGAATAACGCATCAGCCTCGCGGTAACAATCATCGAATGGATGAATGCAGTATCCTTCGGACTGCATTTGGCCAATGCGCTGATCAGCTCGGCCTGAGCAGATTCGCTCAGTCTGCGCGCATTCCGGAACTCGGCCGCGTGTTCATGGGTATTTTCGAGATAGTAAGGCAAAAAAGGGTTCGACCAGCTTTCGATAATCGTTCCCCGCGGCATGCCATTGGTATTCCGCCCGAGACATCTATCCAACGCCTCATTGGAAGCCGCCAGATCGTCGAATGCCTTTTGCATTTCCCCCGCCATCTGCGGGTACATTACACGGCTATACACCTCCGTAAAGTGCTTTTTATCAGGCACCTGCCCCTGCCACGCGCCAATGCAGCCATAAGCCATAAAAAGCCACGACGCCCGCACAAACGGCTCCACGGGATCCGTCCATACCGAATGTATAAATCCCAGTGCCCTATGCTTCACACCGGCTTGGAGGCAAAGATCGATATTCTTGTAGGTATAGTCGGCGTCAGGGTAAATGTGGCCCCAGCCCGATACGGCTGGCTGTATGAAAAACGGCTTCTGCTCTTTTAAAATCGGGTTTAAAAACCGGTTAATCTCGACCGTATCCGGCTTATACTCCCACAAAACCGGGATCACTTCCGCCGGGATTTTTTTAATAATGTTCGGATAGTAATTGTTCATATCGGTCCAGGCCAGCACAGTTTTACCGTACTTTTTGAGCTCCGCCTGAACGAAACTAAGTTGCTGCAACCAAAGGTCTTCGGAGTTAATGCGCGCATCCTTGTCATCGGCAATACGCTTGGTTTCCCAGGTTTCATCAAATCCAACATGGATGAACGGACCAGGGAAGAGGCTCGCATACTGGCTGATCCAATCTTTCAGCAATGCATTCGTCTCCGTCCTGCGCGGGTCGAGCTCGTGGCCATATTGCCCGATCGCCAGACCGGCATATTGCTCATTCCGAAGCAATTCATGCAAATGCCCGTACAAATTCAGGAATGGCACCACATCCATATGCCTCTGCCGGCCATAGGCGATAATCTCCCGTACCTGCGCCTGCGTGTAACCCGAGCGGTACGCGATGTTCGGAAAACCTTTCAGCTGAATACTAACCTCATTATAAAAGTAATACTGGTTAGTTTTCCACCGGGCGAGGAAGTCGATCTGCCGCTTGATTTCCGCGACGGTCAGCAAGCCGCCGTGCGCAAAATCCATCATCACGCCGCGATAGGTTAATGCAGGCCGGTCTTCAACGACCACGCCGGGGATAAATGCAGTTCTACCCTGGCCTGTTATCAACTGTCGTAATGTTTGCACGGCATAATACAATCCCGCGGACGTCTCCGCTTCCACGCGCACACCCTTGCCCGAGACCATCAGCTTATAGTACTCTCGGTTGCTTTTGCCATCCCGCTCGGAGACTTCGGGTAATGCGCCTCCCTTCCTCTGCACCTCCCATTGAAAGGTCGCCGAAGCGGAAGAAGGTGCATTTTTAATACCCATTCCCGCGCACTCGCTCACAATGCTTTTCAATTCCTCCAATGCAAACCGCACCTCCGCACTGGCCGACGGCGGCAGCGAGACGGTCAGCAACGACACAGGAAATTTATCTTCCGAATAACGCACCATTTGCGGGTGCGGAAGCAGCACCGGCGCATTTTGCGCAAAACCAGATGTTACAAACAGGCAGGCAGCAAGCAGACGAAGAAGCATCGTTTCGAATTTTTGAACACTAAGTAAATGAGTCAGGAGGTCAGGGAGTCAGATATCGTCAATGCATTCCCGAAATAGCCACAAATCACTACCCTTGACTACAAATGACAACTCCTGACTATAATTAACAACACCTGACCACAAATGACCACACCTGACTACATCAATTTTTATCCCACCAAAGCGGCGTAGCGGCATTATCAGGCCCGCCAAGCATTTTCACTGCCTTCGCCACCTCGGCTGCATTGGTTTGCTTTTCAGTATCCAGGAAAGGCATCCGACGAATGAATGTACCTTCCGGCAGGTCGGAATTTTCGCTGTGGACAATCGGATAGAGCTTCGGAAGACCCGTTCTGCGCACCTCAGCCCAACCTTCCATACCATCCGGAAACAATGCGAGCCATTTTTGCTGCGCTATCTGCTTACGCTGCATGCTTTCGGAACCACTCCATTTTACGGGGTAATCGTTTACCGCAGGCGAATTCATGCCATCCTTTGGCGCAATAGGAACGGCTGTATTCGCAATGTATTTCGTGATAGCCGGCTGGTCGGTCACACCCCACTGGGCCATCGAAGCCTGAATGCCTTTTTTGTAAAAATCTTCGGCGGTTCCGCCCATATTCCAGCCATTGAGCGCCCCTTCCGCACGGAGAAAATAGGCCTCGGCGGCGTGCAGGATGTTCTGAGGCACATTATAAGTGGTTTTCCAATCGCTTCCCACCCAGGTGGCCCAGCGTGTTCCCATATTGGAATTAAATAACCTGGAATTGATATCGATGATTTTTTCCGAAGTAAATAAACCATTTCGAACGCCCTCATAAGTACCTGTCGAGACCGATGGCTGGAAGTAAATCGGCAGCCGCGGATCTTCATAACCCTTCAAAATCGACTCCATGGAAGCACTCATACGCACATCGTCCCAGCCCGCCGTAACGGCCAATCCATTGTATTCGGCGTAGGTTGTGGTCGATTTCGGCATATAGGCATCGTCAGCAATGTCGGTAATCACCCCTGCGGCCACAGCCGCCTCAGCCTGCTGCTTCGCCATCTCCGGGTTCACTTTCGATATTCGCAAAGCGAGGCGCAGGCGGAGCGTGTTGGCAAACTTCATCCAGGCTGCAGCGGGTGCCGCATTCTTGTTGTAAACCAGGTCGTAAGTACCAAACGGCTTATCGCCGGAATGCGATTTAAGGACCGTCGAGGCCGCGTCGAGCCGTTTGAAAAAATCGTAATAAATGGAATCCTGAGGCGTGTAGGAAACATACCGCTTGCCCGAAGCTGCGTCGGAATACGGGATCGGACCGAAATAATCGGTGATCCGGTGGAACATCCAAACCCACCAGATATTCGCCAATGCATTCTCTGCGCTTTGCGTTTCGGTACCGGCCATGATCGTTTTCAATTGCGGTGCCGCGGCAGTGTATACCGGGTTCCAGCAGGCAGGCATCCAGTCCTGCCGGATCACGTACCGGTCCGTCGGGAAGGAATGCGCGGCTTGTGATAAAAACTGGGAGTATACCGATGCAATTGTACCTTCCCCGACCTCAAAATTGTCGGGACTGAGCGTGGGCGACATCAACGCATAGGCAAACATGAATGGGTATTCCTTGCTGCCGATGCTGCTGATCTTGGTCGCATCGGTGTTCAGCGAATCGAAATTGTCGGTACAGCTAGTTAGAATGGCCCCTATAAGGACCACCAGCAGCATTTTCGTCAGCACCGTGCTTATATTGTTTATGCTCGTCAACATAGTGAGTTCTTTTTAGAATGATAGTTTGAGGTTCAATCCGATGTTCCGGGTCGATGGCAAACTGAAATACTCGACACCCTGGTAGTTGCTGTTGCCAAGGCTCATTTCAGGATCGAAATCCATTTTCCGCTTGCCAATGCCCGGGATATCGAGGATCGCATTGCCGCGGTACAGGAAGAAAAGGTTCCGAGCCACCACCGACAGTCTCGCCGAGCTCAGGAAACCAGGCAAATTTTTGAAATCATAACCCAGCGAAACCTCGCGCACACGCACATTGGTAGCGTGGTAGGTAAAAAACTCGCCCCACGAATAATCACCCTGCGCGACGGTTTGCCAGAATGCCTCGGCATTGATTGCCTTGGTGTTCGGAGCTCCTTCGGCAGTCACACCTTCTACCACCCATGAGCCTGCTTCGCGGAATTTCTCGGTATCAATACCAGTGCCATTGTAAGCCATTTGCGCAGCCGTACCCGACGTGATCACGCCTCCGAACTTGCCATCCACGAGGATATTCAGTGCCCAGTTTTTGTAGTTGAAATTATTGCTGAAACCGGCCGAGAATTTCGGGTTATAGTTACCCAAATTCTCAATCGCATCCGACTTCACAGGCACCCCTTTATCACTCACCACATATTTCCCGTTGAGTGTTTTCCATTTATAACCGTACAAATCCCCGAAAGAACCGCCTTCCTTGATCAGCGGGGTAGCCGTACGCACGCTCGTAGATGAGCCGAGGTACAGCTGGCTCACACCGTCGTAAAGCGCTACTACTTTACTTTTGTTCAATGCATAGTTGAGCCCCATATTCCAGGTAAAATTCTTGGCAACAACCGGTTTTACGCTCAATACCACCTCAAATCCCTTATTCTGGATATTACCCGCATTCACATTCAAGGTGGAGTAACCCGACGACGCCGGCGATGCGACCCTGATCAGCTGGTTTTTAGAATTGGTTTTGTAATAGGTCAAATCAACACCCAAACGGTTGTTATAAAACCGCCATTCAGTACCAAACTCAATTGACTGGGTCAACTCAGGCTTTAAATTAGCAATCGCTTTAATATTGCTGCTCGCGATATAGCCACCAAAGCCACCACGGATATAAGTATACGTCTGACCCAGCAGATAAGGATCCGCATCATTACCCACTTTCGTAAACGACCCACGCACCTTACCCAGGTTCACCCATTGCGGCAGTTTAAGCATCTCTGAAATGACGGCCGATAAACCAACCGACGGGTAGAAATAGGAATATGGCGACGGTAGTGTACTCGACCAGTCGTTTCGGGCAGTGAGGTCGAGGAAGAGGTAATCGCGGTAACCAAACTGCACCGTTCCATACACCGATTGCAATTGACGTTTCGCCGTCGCAGTTTCGGTTTTGAGCGTTGTGGCGTAACTCAGGTCATATTTGTTGGCAAAACCGAGGCCATCGGCAGCATTGATCCGATGCCGCATGCTCCGGTTTAGTATTGAACCACCCAGGTTATACGTCACCTTCAAATCCGGTGCGATGTTGTTCGTGCCGGTCAGTAACAGGTCTGCATTTCGTTCGGCGATGTAGTCATTCCCCTCCGAATAGTACCCACCGGGCTGGCGGGCATAGTTGACGGTATTGTTGGCGTATTTCTGCGTGATGAAATCACTATAACTGTCCGAACTTACCCGTCCCTGAATGTTCAGCCAGTCGGTCAGTTTGTATCTCAAAACAAACAATCCGGTAACACGACTGCGGTTTTCATCGCGATGCGTGTTATTGATAGTCCAGTAGGGGTTCATATATACGGCATCGGGGCTCGTCCAGAAAGTGGGCGTTTCCACACCGGTAGCATCTACTTTCTTGTAGGATTTAAGTGTTTCAGGATCAACACTCCGCGGCATCCGATAGGCATTCGCGACCACCATACCATCCCCTCCCACACCCGGCTTGTTGAAAATATTCTGCAACATATAAGTCACCTTCGCGTCCGCAGAAAGCCGGCTGGTAATATCATAGCTGAGCCGCGCATTGAATGTATTCCGCGACAGCCGGTTATGCGGCACAATACCGTTGATGTAGTTGTTGGCATAGGAAAAATATGACTGGAGCTTTTCCGAGCCTCCACTTACCCCTACTGAGTTGTTGGTTGAAATCGCGGTCCTGAAGAAGTCCTTGATATTGTCGGGATAGGCTTTAAGCGAAACGGTATTACCTGCCCAGTCCTGCACACTCTGGCCGGCGATACGGGCACCCCAGCTTCCGTTCGTGAGCGTGGAATAGGTACCGCCGGATCCCTGACTGTAAGTATTCTGCAACGACGGCGTCACCAGCGCCTTATCAAATGTGACGCCGGAATTCACATTCACATTGATTTTACCGCTTTTCCCTTTTTTGGTCGTGATCATGATCACGCCATTGGCAGCGCGGCTACCATAAAGTGCCGCGCCCGCTGCGCCTTTCAATACGTTAATAGACTCGATATCATCGGGATTAACACTCGACGCGCCATCGCTACCGCTGTGCCCGCCTGCGTCGTAGCGCACCTGGCCCGCGGGTGTGGAATTGTCGATCGCTACGCCGTCTACGACGATCAGCGCGTTGTTCGAGCCCTGGATCGAGCGGTTACCCCGCAAAACAATCCTGGTGGCACCACCGGGGCCATTCGCGGACGGCGTGATGGTCAGACCGGCGATTTTCCCGGAAAGTGTATTCGTAAAATTTGCGTCACGGACCTCATTCACTTGGTCGCCGCCAATTTTCTGGGTCGCATACGTGAGTGTTTTCGCAGCCCGTTCGATTCCGAGCGCAGTCACGACAACTTCCTGCAAACCCATTGCGTCGTCCGGCAATGTAATCTCTCCCAATGCACTCTGGCTACCAATAGGCACTTCCTGCGTCTTCATTCCGATGTACGAAATAACAATCGCAGCAGCGCTCTCAGGCACGGCTATATCGAAATTTCCGTCCTTATCGGCAATAGCTCCTAATGTAGAATGCTTTACCACGATAGATGCTCCGGGAACCGGTGCGCCTTTCTGATCAATGACTTTCCCTGTAATCTTCTTACTCTGTTGTGCATAAGTCTGACTGAAATGCACTGCCAAACACAACATGCATATCATCAGCAAAAGGATTCGCAAACGGTTGCGTAAACGAAACCGCAGCAAAGGAATCTCCGAAGGGAGGGTTTCCGGGAATTTTAGAGGTTTTTTCATAAACAAAGATTTCGGAACAGTAATGGGTTTAACAGGGCAACAGAAACCACCCATCCCGGGCGGGATAAGCACGCAAGCAGCAATCGAAATAATGTTAACAAATATATTATTTTTTTGTCAACAAAAAAATAAAGAAAAAATTATTATTCCGTGTTTTCAGCAAATGATCTACCGCAAATGCAGCGGCCCGCCGAATGCCTGTCGACAACAGCCTTGTTCAACAGAAAATCCTATGGCATAAAAAAGCCGGCTTCCTATAAA
>DATMSL010000879.1:0-6453 GCA_035565435.1 Dyadobacter sp.
ACCTTGACCGGCACCTTATAATAAGCGCTGAGCATGGCGATCATGATGTCGTTCAGCGGATAATCACCTCCATTTGAAAAAACGGCGGCGGCCAGGCTATCGCCGGGGAAATAAGCTACCATCGTCCGGAAAGCGTCCAGGCCGCCGGTATGGCCATACCCTTTTTTCTGGGAAAAAGGCATAGGCGCGAGTCCAATGCCAAATATGTCGACGATCTTAGTCATCTGGGTCAAACTCGGCTGAGATACCAGCTTGCCGCTGAAAAGCGCATTCATAAATGCTAAAACATCGCCCGGGATCGAAACAATAGCCCCTGCACCTGCTGGTTGGCTCAGATCCGTTTCCTCCCGCTTTTCCCAGCGTTTTGAAAACGAATAGGAATACGCATCACCGCGGGTTGGATCGATCTTTCCCCCAAAACTTGTGTTTTTCAGGCCTGTGCGGGCAAGAATCCGCTCTTGAAGATTCTGTTCATAGGACTTTTTGCTTACATCCTCGATGATATATCCCAGGAGAATATAACCGGTGTTGCTGTACTTTGCCTCGGTGTCCGGGGCAAAATCAGGTTTGTTCTTTGCAAAAACAGCGAGCATTTCAGCACGTGTCCTGGGTTGTGTCAGCTGTTTCCAGTAAGCCTCGTCATCGGTAAAATTGTGGATACCGCTCCGGTGGCGCAGCATCATTTCGATCGTGATCTGGCTTGCATTCGGGATACTGGGAAAGTATTTGTCCAAATGCGTATCCAGCGTAAGCTTTTTCTCTTCCACCAGCTGCATGATCATCGTTGCGGTGAAAGTCTTGGTAATAGACCCAATGCGGTAACGGGTTTGCGGCGTCGCTTTGACGCTGCGGGTACTATCGATCACCGCGTAACCGATTGCCCGTTCGTACACTTTCTGCCCCTTGTGCATCAGCAGCACGCTCGCCATCGACTGATTATGTGCGGCGAGAGAGTCGAAAACCCGGTCGAGGTCGGTGGTATTGATTTGCTGGGCCGATGCGGAAAACGCGAAAAGCAATGTGACGATCGGGATCAGTTTGATTTTCATGAGAGGATATGGTCTTTTTTTGCAAATAAACCATATGCCCGGAATCTCAGGTAACCGATCGTCACATTTTTGTTAATTTATACTAATGCACAATCACAATCTTGTGACTGCTTTGGGAACCGTCGGCATAATGAATAGTCACCCAATGCACGCCGGAAGTCAGCGCTCCCACCTCCACCACCGACTGGTTTTCAGCGGAAGTGTAAAGGTTTACACCTGAAAGCGAATGCAACTGAACGCTCGAAAACCGCCTGTTACCGCTCCGGATGTACAACTTGTCGGTCACCGGATTGGGGAACAACACTACCGGAGAATTTCCTGTACCCGCAAAATCGACCGAAACGATCTGACTATACGCAAACGTTTTGTCTAAATCTATCATTTTCAACCGGTAGTAGGCCACCCCAGCCAATGGCGAGGCGTCAATGGCTACGTATTGGTGCCCGCCCTCCCCTATCGCCGGGGCGTTGATAGGCAGCGAAGTCCAGCTTCGGGCATCCGGGCTTCGTTGTATTTCAAAATGACTTACATTCTCTTCTTCGGCTGTGCGCCATTCGAAATGCGTGCTGTTTTCGGCGGGCGTAGCCGAAAAGCTTTCAAGCCGCACGGGTAACGGTGTCCCGAACCCGATGAAATCCTTGGCGAACCAGAATTCGGAAAAGTTCTTCACCGTAAATTCCAGATAGTATCCTTGTGCATAGGGCACTTTTCTTACGGCATTTCGGGGATAGAAATTCCAGGCGACACTACCGTCATTGGTCAAATCGCCGTCCTCATTGCTACCCGAATACTTGGTTACCGCCAGCTCATAAGCCGATGCCGGCTTCACAATACCTTCCTTTCCGGGTGCCGAAATAAGCCTTTCACTTTCTTCGTCCGTGATGTAAAGCCGCACGCCCACGGATTGGGCGAAGTCGGGCTGCGATGCCGAGATCGTGAAACTCCGGCCCAGGTAGTACAGCTTGTTTTCGACCCGCATAGGCCCGTTGTCCTGAAAAACCTTCACCGAAACCTGCCCCAGCGACTGCCCGTGCGGATTGATAGCCGCCACCAATGCATTACTCAGCTTGAACGGCACCCATTCATCTCCCTGCACAGTTGCGGATGCCTCCGAAGTTTCTTCCAACGCATTGAAATACACCGTAGCCTGCGAATCATAAATATGGATATCGTCTATTGCGATGCCGGCCCGGCCGGCGGCGGATTTGCTCTTGATCACAAAGCGGAAACGGACATAACCGCCCGGAAAGTTATTAGGGATCGGCACGGTGGCCACGTGCCATCTGGTATAGTCCTGAACGTTCCACACATCCGTACCCTCCGGCTGCGAATTGTACCAGTTGGTACCGCTGTTAATCGCCCCCAGGCGCATCCAGGTTTTTCCGCTTACATTATACTCCACATATGCCACGTCGCACGCACCACCTGTGCAAGCGGCGAGGTCGATCGACACACTGAAACTCAGCGACGGCTGGCTCATCCCGCTCATGGCAAAACAGGGCGAGTATAAATAGGATATAGCCTCACCTGAACGCGCACCGCCCAGGTTGGTCGTCCAGGCATTGCTACCGCTCGCAGCCGTCGTAACCTTGCCGGTACCAGGCATACCAAACACCCATAACGGGCTCGATTCGGTCAGATACCAACCGCCCTGACCATTTTCAAAGTCTTCAAGATAAGGGAATTGCGAAATCACCTGGGCCGCTTTGGCAGTTATAACCGCCGCATCATTCCCCGCATTCTTATCGAATGCTTTTTGGACTCTGACCTTCACATTCCGGTCGCTATCCATGAACAGCGTGGAAGAAAAGTTGAAGGCAAAAAGCGTGTCCGCACCTGCCCTTACCACCGGCACATTTCCCTGATAAGCAAACTGGTCGTTGATCAATACCTCGAAAGGCACCCGAAAGCCATCTTCGGCGCCATTATTTTTAACCAGCATACTGTATTCCTGATACCCGTTGGCATCACAGGAAGGGATTGCCAGCGCATTCACCTTCACGACTTCCATATCGCTGCTAGTGGTATAGAGACGGATATCGTCGATCGTCGCGCCGTCCGTCTGCGCAGGGTACCGGAAACTTTGCTCCCACCTCACCTGAAAACTGGTGCTGAAATCCTTCCCGTTTCGCTTCAACAAATCGCTCACTTCGACCGACACAAGCCAGTAGTTGTTGGTTTTGGTAAAATAAGGAACCGTATTGCTCTCCAGCGCCTCGATCCAGGGGTCGGTATCTTTCGCCCGGATGAATACGCGCAACGGCCACGCAGGCCAGGTCGCAGCATAGAGCCGGTACCGGAACGACAGCCTGATTTCATCGCTTTCAGCATGGTAGGCCGCCAGGTTATAAGTCGCGTCCAGGTAGGTCGGATATTGCGAATTGTTGCCGCTGTTCGCGTCTACCGTAAATGCTTTGGAGCCCGAATACGCCAAACCGGGGTCGACCGAAGTCCTTAACCGACCCAGGTCACGCTCTTGCGAAAAATCATACCGATCGGTTCCGGCAATACCCATGGTGTTCACATTCACTTCCGCGCTTTGCAGCGATTCGAGATCATCTGCAAATGGCAGGGTAACAGGCGTATTGGCAAGCTGCCGGATCAATACCGATTTCTGGTCGTTGTTCGCAACCTGGTCGCCGTCCAGTTTCACTATCACCGTGAGCGGATAAGAACCCGCATTACGCATGTCGATGGCTTCGATGAAAGTGTAATCCAGGTAACCATTGGCAGTGATATCCGAATACACCGTCTCCCAGTGGATCGCCCCGCTGCTGACGGAATAACCAACCTGAAACGACTGTGTCACGGGCAGATCGTCGAAGTTCCTGAGCCGTATTTTCACCAACTGGGATTCGCCAAGGCTGTTGGAAGTGAACAACCTGCCAGACCCGGATGGTGAAACGATCGCATCCACAGCCAGGTCGCCGTCCGAGATAATACCCTCACAAGTGCCGGAATCGGGTTTCCGGCTGATCGCCACCGCCCGTCGGCCAGGCACACCGTTCTCGCGGGCTCTTACAGAAATATAATAGGTCGAATCACGGGAGAGCCCGCTGAGCACATATTTCAGTTCGCTGGTAGTGGCCACCGACCGCATCTCGCGCCCCTGCAAGCGCATAACTTCGTAATCCGTGGCGCCATTTACCGCAGTCCATTGTACCGCAGCATAGCTTTCGCACTGGCTTGCAGATAAAGTAATTACCGGAATGCCCATAATCGTAAACGCCGCGCTTTCCTTAACTACCCCGGTGCTGTTTTGGGTAATGCGAACTTTGGCAGTGGTGGTGAATGCATCCGGTACGGTCCAGCTGAGCTGGTTGGTACCGGCCGGTACCGCGGTGTTCAGGCTCGTCCACGACGCGCCGTCATTGAGCGAATAGGCTACTGAAAATGTGCTGCCGGCGTTGCCATAGCTATCCCAGTAGATATCGATCACATCGCCCTTGGTGAATCGCTCGCCTCCGGCAGGGTAGGTCAGAACAGCGGAAGGTTCGATAATGTCGTAAACAACGAAGTACTCCTGTGGGCCGCTTGGCACTTTTTTGCCTGCTACATTCACAACGTAAGTCCCCGCAGCCGGCGCTTCGAGAACGATCTGCTCCACATTATTAACGCTATCTACACCTGGCTCTGCCGCCGCCGCCGGGTTGGTGGCCCTGGGAAATGCGGGTTGCATTACAGTACCGCCTGATCGGATCACCGTCAGATCGAGGTCGTTGACCAGCGTTTTCCCGGTGAGCACCGCCGGGGCAGGGTCGTTCCAGTACAGCATGATTTTAACCAGCGCCGTATTGGACGGCACCGATATTTCATAGCCATTTTTTCCCTCGTTGGCCACTGTGCCATTAAAGTATTGCCCCTTTTCCAGCATCGAAACCGATCGGACCAAGTTCATCATGCCAAAACCAGATGCAAAATCCGGCCCGGGCAGCCCCTTGTCGGTAGCTCCGTTGCACAGCAGCGCCTTCATGAGCGCATTCCTGGGATTATTCCCCCCATTGAGCTGCCGGTACCGCTGATACAGTAATGCCAGTCCTCCTGCGACCGCGGGCGCGGCCATGCTGGTTCCCGAGGCTCCCTGATAAGTATTTCCGGGAAGCGTCGAAACAATCCCGATTCCGGGGGCAGCAATCTCGGGTTTGATGCGCCCATCGCGGGTGGGCCCTCTGCTTGAAATAGAGGTAATGAGGCTGCCGGCGCCAGTAGCCCCGGTGCTGATCACACTTTTAGACGAAATACTTCCTCCGATCACATTGCCGTAACCTGCAACAAAGCCCTCGCAAGGGGCTACTAATCCGCTATTGCCGGTTGCAAATACGTGCTGCAGACTGGGTAGATCGAACGCCTGGCGGTCGAGAATGTAGGAATCGAACGTGTAGGAACCATAGTCGGGGCATACGCTTCCGCCGTACGAATTATTGGTTATCACCAGTCCGAAATCCCGAACGAGATTCGATGCCTGTTTCCATATCTCTGAATTGGTACGTTTGATCAGCGACGCCCCGGGGGCGTATCCCTTGTACCTTTCGTTCATAATGCCTCCGCCTGCCGTAGTACCCGCGACGTGAACGCCATGCCAGTAACTGCTCTCGGGATTGTAGCTGATAACCTTCGTGGCCAGGTCGATGTGCTCCAACAAGTACCCGCTGTCCCCTATCCCGATCACCACGCCCTCACCGGTAAGCTGCCTCTGGCCTGGCAACAACGACGCAAGCACATTCGCCCGCGTCGCTGCTTCGCTCTTATCGTTGAGCAGCTCCTCCGGCGGCGGCACCGCTTCTATATATTGAACCCATGGCTGGCCTGCCAATGCAAGTAGCCTGTCCGCGGGCACCCGCACTTCCACGATCTGGTAAGGACTCAAAACATCGGAGAGCAACACAGCCCCATGCCTGTCGAGCGCTTGCCGCATGCTGTCGGGATCCCATGTTTTTACATAGCTGATCCGCACATCCGCTTTCCCGTCCTCCCGCACCACATGAGGCGGCAGGTAAGGCCCCAGCAATGCCGGCTGGACCTTTTGTTCGGGCTGCAACTCGAGAATAGCTCTTATCCCCGCCGTCCGCAACAAATCGCTATCGGGTTCTCCATGCACGAGGGCCGTGTAGGCGTTCTCGGGAATGTAGTCAAGCACGGTGATTCCGGCATTCTTCAAACGGTCGGCCACCGGTCCATCCGGAATTTCAAAAAATTGGATTATTACAAATTTCACTTCATCGTTGGCCGCAGTTCGGAATGCACTATCCGATCTCTTTCGTACAAGTTCGGTTACAGGCACGGGTGTGATTGTACCATTTTTGAGGTAAAGGTTGTAAGCCCTATTTTCCTGGGCCGTAACGTTAGTTAGGTGCTGTACCAGTAGTACTACTACGAGGGCGCAGCGATACTTCAACGAATACAT
>DATMSL010000880.1:0-1910 GCA_035565435.1 Dyadobacter sp.
GTTTTTCGCCCCTTTCGGAGAAATCGCGGGTTTTACCATTGGCTTTCATCAGCGCTTCTTTGGTAATGCCATATTTGCTGGCCACCACGCGAAGTACATCGCCAGGGCCCACGGTGTGAACCGCTTTTACCTGTACTTTCAGTTTGGTAACACCTGCTTTTACGTCAGAAACGGAAGAGTTAAGGCCCTGCAAGGTTTCTGTTTTGAGGTTGTAGCGTGAAGCAATGCTCGAAAACGTCTCTCCACTCTGAACGGTATGTGTGATCTGCTCTCCACCGATGGATGAAGCCGAAATGGAAGGTTTCTCTTCTTTTTTAGGTTCTTCGGTCTTTTCCTTAGCCGGTTCAGGCTTGGTGTTTTCAACAGGCTCGTCGGCAGGTACCGGTTCATCGGTCACCGGTTCGGCGGCACTTTCCTCGAGTGTCGAATCGACGACCACCGATGTGAGTTCTTCGGAGCTGGAAGAGCTGTCAGAAATATATTCGTAGCCAACATAGAGCATTGCGAGTACCAGCAACACCAACACGAGCAATGTGACAATGGGCAGATTCGACTTTTCAGTGGGACGTATATTTCTTTTTTTCGGGAATTCGTCTTCCATAACCTGGCCGGATTCTATTTTTTAGTGGAGTTAATTTTCTACGAAAATAATAAAGACAACCTAGTTTCCAAGTTGATTTTTCAATTCCTCGTTCATCACCGCAACTTTCTCTTTCAGGCTCTCTTTGAATACATCAAGCCTTTTTGCGACCTCCGCATCACTCGCTCCGATGATCTGCGCAGCAAGGATTCCTGCATTTCTCGCACCGTCCAGCGCCACTGTCGCAACAGGAACGCCAGCAGGCATTTGCAGAATAGAAAGCACCGAATCCCAACCATCTATCGAATTACTCGACAAAACCGGGACCCCGATGACCGGAAGGGATGTCAGAGAAGCTACCATCCCGGGCAGATGAGCGGCCCCGCCCGCACCCGCGATGATCACCTGCAACCCGCGGCTACGCGCTGATGCTGCATATTCGAGCATGCGCTCAGGCGTGCGGTGCGCCGATACGATCTCCATTTCAAATGAAATACCCAGTTCCGTCAATGCGTCTGCGGCAAGTTGCATTACCTTTCTATCTGAAAGGCTGCCCATGATAATCCCTACCATTGGTCTGTCTTACTTCGTTTTGTGACTGATTACTTTAATATTGTTTCTGACGAAATCCGCTTTGCCCTTGAGCGAGGCGATATCCGCGTCCATAATCGTGATATGGCCCATTTTGCGGAAGGGTTTGGTGATCGCTTTCCAGTAAAGGAACGGAAAGACCTCCGGCGTTGCAAGCAATTTCTCCATCCCTTCGTACACTGCCGGCCCTTCATAGCCGTTCTCGCCGAGTAGGTTCACCATTGCCGATGGTCCGTAAGCATGTGTGCTGCCCAGCGGCAGGTTCAGGATCGCCCGCCAATGTTGCTCATATTGGGAAGTTGCATTGGCGCGTATCGTGTGGTGACCACTGTTATGTGGCCGCGGGGCCACTTCATTGATCAGCACTTCTCCGTCCGGCGTAAGAAATAACTCCACAGCCAATAGCCCCACAATCTGGAACGCTTCGGCCGTTTTTCGGGCAATTTCCTGCGCTTTTACATTGACTTCGCTGCTGATTTCTGCCGGCGCAAAAAGGTATTCGACCAGGTTATGCTCTGGATGGAATACCATTTCTACGGTAGGGAAGGTTTCTACTTCGCCATTGGCATTACGTGCGACGATCACTGCCAGCTCTTTTTCGAACGGGACCGCTTTTTCTAACAAACCCGGCTTGTCGAATGTCTTGTCGAGATCGCTAGCCGACGTCAGCCGCTGCACTCCGCGACCGTCGTAGCCATCTTTCCCAAGTTTATGAAACGCGGGGAGAAATGAAATGTAG
>DATMSL010000881.1:0-4846 GCA_035565435.1 Dyadobacter sp.
GGTAGTTCTGTGCGTAGTGAATTTCTGAAATCAAGCTTTTAGCCGTCGAAACAATAACCGCGCGCTCGGGGTTGTTGCGCAGCCAGTTTTCCCAAAAGGCATTATCGGCCGGTTGCTGGCGAAGTACCCATCTGCAAAAAGCCTCGTCGGCCAGGAAATCCTTGATGTCGTATTGAGCGTATTCCTGCATTTTCCGGTTTTGATAAACTATCTGTATTGAAATAGTACATCCCGGGAAACCGATACCCTTTTTATGATAAAAATTTTAGAAATAATTTAATTTAAATCAGGTGGTGGAGCGGTTTGTTGAATTTAAGATCCTGATTGTTAGGAATGTAAGTCTGGCAAGGGGGAAGAGAGAAACAGAAAGATAATTTGAGGAATGATCTTCGAGAACAACGGTAAGTCGTTTTTAAGCTGATTGATCGCCCGGTAGATGAAGTTCGCAACCGTCTGCTTTTCAATATCCATTACTTTGGCGATTTCTTCGTTCGATAACCCCTCATAAAATTTAAGAAAGATCACTTCCTGCTGGCGTCTTGGAAGGCGGTTGATCGCAGCACGGATCTCGCGCTCATTCTGGGACATGGATTCGGAGCTGATCAGCATTGTTTCCACCGTGAGGTTGTCGGTGAAAATATCGCTGCTGGCAGCAATATCGACCGAATCGTCCAGGCGCGTATTTACTTTCAGTTTCCTCAGAAGATTGTTTCGTAGTGCACAAATCAGGTAAACCGTGACATACGAGGTGTCGGAAAGGCGCGCCCGGCGATACCACAGCTCCAGAAACAAGTCCTGGATACAATCCTTGATCAGCTCGGTGTCTTTGGTGAACCTGGTCGCGTAGTTGAAAAGGAGCCGGTACCTGCGTTTTGCCAGTTCGTCGAACGCCTGCTCATCATTTTCCCGGAAACGGTTCCACAGATCACCCAATTGCGGCTCGTCTATGGGGATAGGCGTTGATTTCTTCATCTGCGATTTCGTTGAAGCTCCTTTCAACCGAAGTTCGCGGGAAGGTTTTTCTACTGCTTGCCCGAACGGCGGGATGTAAGATTGTCGGGCGGCCGTCACCGTCTGAACGGTGCGGTCATTCGCAGATGAATGCCCAGCGTAGTGAGTTGTAGCCGCTCGGCGGTGCTCGCGCCGAGCGGATATTTGACATAGGGTTCCACTTCGATGGCTGTATGCTGCCATTGATAACTGATTCCCAGCCCGAAATACAGCGGACTGCCAAAGGCCCACGTGCGTTTTTTGTCATTTTCGGTAATTGAGCTCAGTTCTTCAATGGTTTGTGTAGAAACCAGCACCGGCCCACCGGCGGTTTCTGCGAAAGTGGTGATCGTACGCCGGTTTTTGTAAATGTAATCGGTCTGCTGCCGGAGACTGCTTTGTAAAGCGATCCCTCCTGCGGCAGTGAATCCCAGATTTTTGAAAGTTTTTAACTTGTACTGGATCTGTAAAGGGACTTCCAGGTTCATCCAATGATAACGGGCGCGCTGTAATTGTGCCGACCCTTCGGAGACAGCCAGACGTTCCGGCTCTTCTACATTCAATGACTGCTTACTTCCCAAAATGCCGGTTACCAATGCCAATTTGCCCGACAAGGGCAGCAGCAATGCACCGCCGAGGCCATAGTTCAGCTCCGGTTCCGTATGCGCAGCCCGGTTCGATTGCTGCGAAATGGCAATACCCCAGCGAATGGTCCGGACGGTTTCAGGCGTAATGTGCATTTGCTGCTGCTGGGGTGGAATGTGCGGCGCGCTAAAATGGGTGAGCGGTGATGTGAAGGGCCGCGAGGAGAGTAAGTCAAGAGTGAAATTGCCGCGCAGTCTCTCGTAACTGATCATTGAGGGAGAGTGTTCCGGAAGTTGGTCGCGGGTTTTCGCCCAGAAGTTGCCGAGGTCAGCAGCCGGGTTTTCCCGGTTTGAATGCATTTTCTTGGATTTAACTGCCTGTTGATGCACGCTTGCCTGTTTCGACGGACCGGGCGCGTTAATATCATTGGGCAGAGGGATTTTTGCCTCAGTCAGATCCCGCCTATTCGCATGGTGCTGTGCAACGGGATATTTCGCCCGCATGCCGCGGTCCGTGGCGCGGTTCAGCAGTAAGGCCGTACCAAAGATTACCAGCAAGGCCGCTGCGGTCAGCCAATAGAATATAATCCGTCTTTTACCTTTTTTTTCAGCACGAAACGCTTCAAAATGTTCCCAGGCTTCTGGCTGATAAGGTTCGGTATGGTCGCGAAGCTGGCCGAGCATTCGCTTGCCCACGGGTTCCTGATCCGACATCTTAATGGCTACCGTTTTGAATGGTGATCATTTTTCGCAGGCACTCCTTGGCTCTGGCCAGGTACACCCTCGAAGACGAAGTGGAGATATCCAGCATTTTTCCGATTTCTTCGTGGCTGTAACCTTCCACCTCGTAAAGGTTGAAGACAACTTTCCAAACCGGCGGGAGTTTGTCGAGCAACCGCAGGATTTCTTCCACTGACTGACCATCGCCGACCTCTTCGGCAGCCATGTAGCTGTCATGATAAGCATCCAGGCTCGCCGCGAGATAATTTTTCCGTTCTTTCCTGAAATAGTCTATGGCCGTACGCACGACGAGTGCCCGCATCCATGCTTTAAAGGAATGCAGGCCTGCCAGCTGCCGGGGCAATTGTTCGAATATTTTGAGAAAAGAATCGTTGACAGCTTCCTGGGCGGCAGCGTGGCTGGGAAGGTATCGGATGCTTATGCCCATTGCCAAACCAAAAAAATGCCTGAACACCCATTGCTGGGCTTTGGGGTCCCGTTTGGCGCAGCGCTCAATCCAATGTATTTCATTTGCTGTACAATCAGATAGCCATTCCACAATAAGAGATAACGTTGCAAGCCCCGGACGTGCCGGGGCCGGCAGGGATAATGTGATTGAAAAGAACGCGGTGTTACTTTGGATTGGAAGTACTTCCGTTGGGATCAACCACCTTATCTTGCTTTTTGGAACCATTAGCTACGTGCACGATGACTTCGGACGCATTGGCCGTAGTTCCAAACAACTTTTGCAGGTCCATTTCAAGCGTATAATTGTGCAAAGCTTTATCCTGGACGCCATCAGGCGTGTTGTATGCAACCACAAGGCGGGCCTGCATTGGGTAGGAGAGCATCAATGAGCCATCCCAAACGATTTTGTAATTTTCGATACCGCCGCCGCCCGTCACATCGATCTTCAATGCGTTGCCTTCCCGGGTCACTTTTGTGATTTCAAACGGGGTGCCGTCGAAGCTCTCCCGTCCAGCCATCAGTTTGCTATACTCGGCACCATTAGTTTGCACCAATAGCCCCTCATCCGGGTTGGGAGAAATGTTGTTTTCCCGGTTGCAGGAAAACGAAACGGCCAGAACAGCCAGGTAGAGGAACGCGAGACACTTTGAAAGTTTTGTTTTCATTTTGCTAACAGATTGAGTTGTTTTTAACCAGGTCGTAAAAACGGGTTGAAACGCTACTGCCCAGAGCGATAAAAGATTATCATTAAGAAAAAAATGGAGCGGGAAAGGTTGGAGCTGCGGTGACAGCCAGCATTTAAACAACTGCTACGGCAGACATCGTCTGCCGTAAACTCACCTTTTGATTTCGGATAGGGCCTTTTTTATCTTGGAGGCGGCACCTTCGTCAGGCCGATTCGTAAAGTTTTCGATAATGTTCCCATCTGGGCCGATCAGGACATAATGGGGATATACGCTCACGATGTAATTTTTGGTCAGCGTATTTGTCCACGAGCGGTTGGCGAATAGGTTGATTGTTTTTAACCCGAATTTTTTGGAAGCAGCCCTCCACTTTGCAATCTGCTGACCATCTGCCACTCCCGGTGTGCCGGTACATATGCTGATTACTTTGACCGGCTGACCTTTGAACTGCTCCACCAGCTTATTTTCGTACGGGATTTCTTTTATGCACGGTCCGCAGGTCGTGAACCAGAAACTGAGATAAACTACTTGCCCTTTATATTGATTGAGTGTTACCAGGGAATCGTTTAAATCGACTAGTGCGAAATTAGGTGCCTTGTCACCCGATTTCAGCAGCTGGATATTTTTCTTCGCGCGTTGCTGTATGTAGTCAACCAGGTATTGATGATTTGCGGGAAATTGTTTTGAAAGTTTTGTGTCTACCCAGTTTGGGTTGTCAGCAGCACCACTGAGCTCCCAAATCTCGAAAAAGGAACCCAAGTTTTCTCCCAATATCTGCCTTGCGTAACCGGCCAAATCGGTCAATGCACTAGTGGATTCGCGCATTTGTGAGAAAAGCTGCTCGCGAAGAAATCGAAGGTAATCATAGTGGTACATAACGGCCTCGTTCTTTACCTTGATCCTGCTTTTGAAAGCATAGTATGAATCCGGTATTGCTTGCTTCTTCTTTTGGTAGGACGTTTGATACCACACCATGTAAACCCTGAGCCAGGCATCGGTGTAGTTTAAGGCGTTTGTTTCATAGGTAATGAACCAATCCGGAAGCTGATAGGCCTTTTGAAATTCTTGCCAGAACTGGAATTGAGACGAATAGCTTTCATCCATCTTTTTCTGAAATGGCCTCAGGTCGGCCGAGCTGATCCCTAAGTTCATGCAATCTTGAAAGGGGTCATTCAATGCCCTCGCTTTCGATCGGTAGTACTCCTGAACTTCCTTATTCTTCCCTTCGAAGGACAAAAGACGCTTTCCGCCGGCATAACTATCCTCGGTTAAAATCGCTACATTAATTGTATCTCCGGGGGCACCCAAAACCGTATACGTTGAGTCAGCTACATGCAGGAAGGATAGCCCCAAATTTTGGCAGTGGCCCCTCAAATAAAGCTCATTATCGCCAGCGTTTAT
>DATMSL010000882.1:0-4224 GCA_035565435.1 Dyadobacter sp.
CTATGAGAAAACTGCTTCTGCTGAATTTCCTGTTGCTCTCTTTCTCCTGCGCACGTGCGCAAGCCGTGCGGGAAGTTTCGTCGCCGAACGGCACGATCAGGTTGATCGCCCAGGCAGGCGATCAGTTACGGTACAGCGTCTATTTCAAAAACCAGCTGATTGTCTCGCCCTCCGAAATTGATATGGCCCTTTCGAATGGCAAGAAGCTTTCGGACGGCCTTTCCAGGTCCCATTTTACGGAAAGAGGCGTCAACGAAACCATTGTTTCGCCAGTACCTGAAAAGCGGACCCACATTCCTGACCGATACAAGGAGCTAAAAATCACCTTTCCGAATGCCTTCGCCGTGGTTTTCAGGGTGTACGACGATGGTGTCGCCTACCGCATAGCCACTTCATTCCCAGGCAATATTACGGTTCGTTCCGAAACGGCTGCGTTCCGCTTCCCGGCCAATCATCCGGTGTATTTCCCGGAGGTAGCGCCGTCGTCGGGTATGGACATTTATCATACGAGTTTCGAAGAACCGTACACGATCAAACCACTGGAACAGATCCATTCCAGAAACCTGCTTTGCTCGCCTATCCTCATTGCGCCGAAGGATTCGCCCAAAATCGGCGTTACCGAATCAGATCTGGAAGATTACCCCGGCATGTTCCTCAGCGGCAATGCGGAAAAGGCCTTGTTCGGCCACTTTGCGCCCTACCCCGCCCAAGAAACGGAAACCAAAGAACTCTATTCCACGCGCTACGTTTCCAAACGGGCCGATTTCCTGGCCAAAACCAAAGGAACGCGCGCATTTCCCTGGCGGGTACTGATCATCGCTCCGGAAGACAAGGATTTACCTGGTAACGACCTGGTGTACAGACTGGCAAGCCCTTCGCGCGTGGCGGATGTATCATGGATAAAGCCCGGGAAGGCAACCGACGAATGGATTATCACTTCCAATATTTTCAACGTTCCCTTCAAGAGCGGCATCAATACCGCCACCTACAAATACTACGTCGATTTTGCGAAACGATTCGGATTCGAACGCATTATGATGGATGCGGGTTGGAGCGACAATAACGATCTGTTCAAGGTCAATCCGGATATTGATATGGACGAGATCATGGCCTATGCCAAAAGTAAAGGCATCGGGGTGAGCATGTGGACGCTTGCGCTTACGCTCGACAAACAGCTGGAACCGGCCCTGGAACAGTTCAGCAAATGGGGCGTGGATTTCATCATGACCGATTTCATCAACCGCGACGATCAAAAAGCCGTGCAATTTTATTATAAGATAGCGGAAGCCTGCGCCCGGCACAAGATCATGCTGATGTTTCATGGTGCATTCAAACCCGCCGGCTTCAACCGTACATTCCCGCACGCGATCGCCCGTGAGGCGGTCCTGGGCTCGGAGTACAATATGTGGAGTGCCAAAGCGACGCCGGACCATAATGTGCTGCTTGCATTCATCCGCATGCTCGCCGGCCCGCTGGATTATGAGCCCGGGATGCTCAACAATGCGACGCCCAAAGGTTTCCATGCAATGCCTGAAAACGTGATGTCACTCACTACCCGGACGCAGCAGCTAGCGATGTTTGTGGTGTACGAAAGCCCGATCCAGTTTTTCGCAGGCAATCCATCACAAGGCTTGAACGAGCCCTCATTCATGGAACTGCTCGGAAGCATTCCCACCGTTTGGGATACCACCCGCATTCTCGACGCCCGCCTGGGCGACTACGTCGTCACCGCACGGAAAAAGGGCTCCGAATGGTACATCGGCGCACTCAACGACTCGACGGCCCGAGAGCTTGTCATTCCACTCGGTTTCCTGCCCGAAGGCCGTTTCCAGGCGACCATTTGCGAGGACGGCGCCAATGCGGACCGTTATCCCGCCGATTACCGCATTTCCGAGGCTGTTCTCACTTCTAAAAGGTCGCTGAAACTTAAACTGGCGCCGGGAGGCGGGTTTATGGCGCGACTGCGCAGGCAATAAGCAGGTTATCTACTATTTGCGCTGCTGATCTACAATATTTGGCGACGCCGACGCGATCCGTTTGCTTTGTTTCGGCAGATGACACCGCTACCTGCCGTACAACCATTTATAATACCAATCATGTAGTATGCAATGCATAGTACCTAACATTACATAGCTTTGTAGAAACTATTAGCCATGAAAACTTTTGAAGAAGACTTCGGTCACCTGCCATTTCCCGGGCGCTGGCTGGGCGGTATTTCGCTCGTGCTCGCGCCCGCATTGCTGCTCGCCGGCGAGCTGTTGAAATTCCGGTTCGATTACTTCTTCCCGGAGCAGCTCAGGGCCTACCAGAGCCACCCGACGTTGATGTTTACGGCTTACAGCCTCTTTTTGGCCGGAAATATCCTGCTATGGCCAGCCATCGTCACGCTTGCGAACCTGATCGGACGTACTAAACCGGTATGGGCGGTTTGGGGCGGCAGTCTGGTATTATTCGGACTTTTTGCCCGAACATTCCATTCCGGGATCAATCACCTTGCATTTCAGCTGGTCAGCATCCTGAGTTTGCCAAAAGCGACGGAAACCGTCGCGCGGTCGTACAGTGCATTTCATATTGTTTCGACCCTCTCCGGCGCGATCCTGTTCGGCTGGGCGGTGCTGGCCGTTGGAGCCTGGCTGTCGGGAACATTGCGACCGGTAGGTGTAGTGGCGCTGGCAATGACGTCGGCGCTGATGATCGGGGTATTGAAGGGCGGAACCGTCATGTCCGTGATCGCGACGTCGTGCCTGTGCATCGCCCTCGTGCCCCTGGGCGTACGCGTACTGGCGCACGGGAGTATGCCGCCTGCCCGGCTGTTCTGGGGCTGGCTGATATTTTCTTCCGCGGTGATCGGCTTATTTTTCTTCCTCGGACAGGCCGGATGACATCGATACGTAAGCTGGCTTAGGAAACACACGTGTGCTCGACTTATTACCCGCAGCTACTCCCCTTCCTCCCTTTACTCCCTTTACTCCCCTTCCTCCTTTTCCTCCCTTGCCCTCCTTCTTACGACGTCCCCACCAGATCACGAAGCCGGTAACAGGCAGGCTGGCGCAGATCAATCCTGCGAAAAAGGTCAGAATCTTGCTGGGTAACCCGGCCCAGGCGCCCACATGCAAGTCAAAATTCAGGGCGTAGGCTTTCTCGCCGTTGGTCAGTTCGCCGAAAGAGCGTGAGCGCAATTTGGCACCGGTAAATTGGTCATACTGGCCTTGAATACGGTCATAGCGGTTGCTCGCTGTCAAATAGGTAGATGCGTTCATGGGCAATTTGCCCTTCGCAGGGAAGTTGATCAGGTACCCGTATGCATTGGGCTGGTCGGCTTGCAATGCGGCAAATATCCGGTCGACTGCTTTGATGTCCTTATTTTGAGTAGTATCGGAAAAAACAGCAGGCACCTCCACCAATTTTCCGCCGTCAGCGACTGTCTTCACCCCTTTTTCGAACCAGTCGAATGCCCACACCAGCCCTGTAAGCGCACACATGAAAAGGATTACGCAAGCGTAAAAGCCGAGCACATTATGCAGGTCATAGTTAACGCGCTTCCATTTGGCATTCCATTTGATTTTGAAGCTCTTATCCTTACCAGACTTATTCCATTTGGCGGGCCACCATAATACCAGCCCGGAAATCAGGATCAGCACAAATGCCAGTACCGAATAGCTCACCACCGCATGGCCGATCTTTTCACCAAACAGCATCCGCATGTGCAGCCCGAGTATGATAGTAAAGAACTCGTTTTTTGAATCTTCCAGTTTTACAACCTGGCCATTATAAGGGTTCACATAGGCGCGTTGATAATATTTGTAATAATCCCAATGCAAAAAGCCCTCTTTATCGACCTTCAATGCCCGGAAAATATACGTTCTGTCGGGCTGCGAGGATATTTCGACGCGCGTCACAGGCCGCTTCTCTCCTACGGCTTGCTGAGCCGCAGCCAGCAACTGGCTCAAAGGGAGTTTCTGTTTGTTTTCAGGCTGAATAAATAGACGGTCCCGGTAAACCAACGGTTTGATTTCGTCTGTAAACACGTAAATGGCACCGGTGAGGCCGATCACGATTATTACAATCCCGGACGCCAGCCCCAACCAGAGGTGTAAAGTTCCGATAAGCTTGCCAAGGGCTGTCTTTTTCTGAGACATGAATGTAATTTGGGTTTGATAGCAGCCTTAAAAAGGTGCTTAAATAACGCAAAAACGTATCTGAACGCTTTTGCAGCAAAGAAAT